>JBIIBU010000113.1:0-6141 GCA_044239235.1 Flavobacteriales bacterium | reverse complement strand
TGCTAAGCTTCTTGCTGCTGCCGAAGAGAATGTAGCTAATTCTAAAAAGAAAAATGAAAAAGTTGCTGCTGAAACCGAAGTTGCAAACGCACGCGCTGAGCTCGACAATATTCGTCGTGAGATTGTAGCGCAAAAAGAAAAGACACAAATAATAGGCAACGAGTCTAAAGATGCGTATGCTGGAGCAATCATGTTTGAGAAACTTTCTGCGCAAACAACATTAGGTCAACCAGAAAATGAAATCGTGACAATGGAAAGTGCACAAAAAGATGCACTCGCTATGAAGCTTTCTGCAATGGAAACTCGCTTCGAAGCGCTTGAAATCACAGATCCACAAACCCTAGCGCTACTCGGAGAACTCGCAACGAACGACCAACGACCAGTGACTAGTGACCAGGTACCGACGACCGGTGACCAACGACTGGTGACTAGTGACGAACGACAAGTGACTGGTGTTGATGTTGCAATTACTACAACCCAAGAGCCAACAGCTAACAGCCAAGAACCAACAGCCAACAGCCAAGAACCTACAGCTAATAGCCTACAGCCTACAGCCTACAACCAACAACCAGCCACCGTATCTGAGATAAAGTCGTTGAACGCGCCTGTGCTTTCGGTGATTGGCACTCCTACTCCGGCGAATGCGCCTTCTCGTAGAATGGTATTGAGCAATTCACTTGTACAAACTGAAGAGCGTATAGAAGAAATTCAAAAGAAGAGAGCAACTGGTATTACCACTGAAGAGAAAGCGGAGCTTCAAAATCTTATTGCTTATCGCTCTGAATTGAACAAAGAAATTGCTTCAACGTCGAAAGCAGCATTGCCTGTTGCAACGAAAGAACAAGCTCGTGAAACAGCAACCTCTGTTGATCCAGCGTTTGTTGCTACTATTCAAACTATTGAAAATTCTGATTCAAATGAAGTTGAGCAAACTAGCCAACGTGTAGCATATCAAAAAGAAATTATAGAAAGACTTGAAGCTGAAAAAGCTCAAAATGCTTCAATAGCCTCAACTTTTTCTGACGCTGCACAAATTGCTGAGATTGCGAAACGTGACCAACAATTGGAAGCTGCAATTTCATATTTGACAAAAGAAACTGAAAACATAGGTCAGTACAAAGCTGCATTCGATTCTGAGAATAAATCTATCATCGAAAGCACTATAAATACTCGCTCGAAACTTGAAGATCAAATCGAGTTGACTCAAAATTACATGAATACTTTGGAGTCTCTTGAAGCAGAGAAACAAGAGCAACTAGCAGTATGCACCGATCTTAAAGAAGCTGAAGAAATTCGCACGAGCATTGGTGAGATCAAAAAAGAATACCAAACTGCTGAAAGTAAAATGGCAAGTTATCAAAGCGATTTGAGCTTGACAACATCGACAAGCGAGCCAGTTATTATAGAAAACACAACAACTGCATCTACTAATAGCCAACAGCCAACAGCGATTGAAAAGATTGAAGAGGATGCTGAATTGATCAAGGAAACATTCAAGCCTCATGTAGAATCAGAATCACTATTCGCTTATGAAGGTGGAGAGTTAGAAAAGCTTTATCAAGAACATGGAAGTCAAGCTGGAGAATTGAAAGAGACAGCGAAGATTGCTGAAATCCAAAACAACATTCTTCTTATCGAAGCAGAAATTGAATCTGAATCGAATTCTAAGAAGCAAGAAAAAATGGACAAGGAAGCAGAAAAGCTTTATTTCCAAAGAGCTAAATTGGAGATGGTAAATGCTCCAGTGATTGCTGAAATGTCACGCTTAGAATTTGAAGAAATCGTTGCTGAAGTTGATGCTCTAAACACAGAGAATCAAGAAGATTTAAACAGCCGCACTATGCTTCGTGATGAAGTTAGAAAGCTTTACAATCAAGCAAAGAAAGAATACGAAGATGCTCAAGAGCTCAGAAAGCAAGCTGGTCCTAAGACAGACGATATCGAAAAGAACGACTACTACAGACAGGCATTTGCAAAAGAGATGCACGCTATTGCGATGATGCAACAAATACAAGAAATTCATGGCAACATGGAAACCTTGCTTCAGTATGATGATCAAGAACTAGCGGAATTGCGTTATGGCAATCCAGCAGACGTTCGCAAATCAACAGAAAAAGAAGAAGTTGCAACTACAACGCCTGTAGCTACTACCACTACTCCATCAACAGATTTAGCGATAGATAGCAAAACTGTTAAGTCAGAAGCAACTACTCCAGTTGTTGCCTCAACAACACCATCACCTTCTGAAGCAGCAACAAAATCAACCTCTAATTCTACATCAATATCTACAGCATCAGCTGCAAGTGAGGGCACTGGATCAGCAGGTGGATATTATGCTGATGGTGAAGCAGCGAACTACTTCTATGAGAGTCCTGAGTTCTTGACTAAGAATCTATATCTAAGAACACGTGGTGCTGTTTACAGCAACGAGCGTCCAATTCCTGTTGACACTCGTATGCCGAAGGGAGTTTATTATGCAGTTCAAATTGGAGCATTTAGAAATGCTATTCCACAGAACTTGTACAATGAGTTTGCTCCTATACATGGTGAGACTATCAAAGAAGGCGTTACTCGTTACACTGCAGGTTTCTTCTTGGATTTTGACAATGCAGATCAAGTGAAGTTGGATATTCGCCGCATGGGTTACAGCGATGCATTTGTTGTAGCATATCGTGATGGCAAGCGCATCCCACTTTACGAAGCGATGGGCAAAACAGAGAAAGATGTTATGGCATCAGTTGAGAAAGAATACATATACGGCGACGGCGGCGAAGCTCCAGTAAAAGCAACAACAGCAACTACGACAGCAACCAACAACCAACAGCCAACAGCTAACAGCCAAGTGCCAACAGCTAATAGCTCAGAGCCAACAGCTGACTACTACAAAGGATATCCAAATGCAGCGAAGGCTACACAAGTTGAAACAGTGAAAGGTTTGTTCTACACCATCCAGGTGGGAGTTTACAGCAAGCCAACAGCAGCGAGCAATATGAAGAACATTTCACCACTTAATAGCGAGTTGACTGCTACGCAGAAAATCAGATATACAAGTGGAATTTATAACAACTTGGAAGCAGCAGTAGCACAGCGAGACGCGGCGAAAGCTTTGGGAATCACTGACGCATTTATCACTGCTTACTACAACGGAATTCGCATCACGCTTTCAGAAGCTGATCGCCTACTCAAAGAAAACGGAACAACAATCCTTGTCAAATAAAACAGATCATTAGACTTCTGTAAAAAAGAAAAAGCCCCTAACGAGGGGCTTTTTTTATTTTAGTTTGATAGTTCTTTTGTGTGGCAGTTAGACAGTGTGGCGGTGTGGCAGTGTAAAAGCGGATACTTCGAAGTTGGAGGGATAGTGATTTTTTTGTCAATTAATAAAATCAACCAATTCAAAATCTTTCAGAGGCGATGTTATTATTTCCCCATTCCCCCATTCTCTCATTTTCTCATTTTCTAGCCACAGAGTTTTAAGAGATCCACAGAGAGAAAAGCACTTTTATTAAATAAAAAATAAGAAATTAAAAATCAAAAATCCCACGAGCTCAATACTTCACCGACCAAACGGCTTCGGCTCTTAGCTTCTTCCACCACTCTTGTCGGATCAACTGAATCTCATCTGTGTTTAATTGTTCGGCGAATTGTTTCACTGCGTCAATCAGCATGATGGGTTCTTCTGCGAATAGCTCGAATCTATGTTTATTCTCAATAATAAAATCTGCGACACTTTCAGGAACTTCCACTTTGCTTGTTCCGAATGAACTCACAAACAACAACTCCTGCATCTTCCCATTTTTCTTCAAAGGCTTCACTGAAATACGATGCCAACACAAACGATAGCCAGGTGTGCCAATCATATCAGGAAGAGGATTCTTGATATTATTGCTAATCAAATTTCGAGGTACGTTCGGATTTGGAATTGGAAAACTGAAGAACTTCTTCAATGCGAAATCCAATCCATTACCATGCATGTAATTGTAAAGCGCCTTCTTCAATCCGTCCGAAAACTTCTCATGCTTTGCACCCGTAGGATCTTCGTGATACAAATCATTATTCGCAAATCCCTTAAACTCCGGACCTGTGCGAATGACTTTATATTTCTCAGGATCCTTGCCAACAGGGCTATGCACGGTCATTGCAAACTGATGCCAAAAAGCAGATTGCAATAAATTATTCTCAAATAATTGACGCACAACCTCAAGTGAATCGATTGTCTCTTGCTCGCTCTGTGTTGGGAATCCATACATCAAATAAGCATGTACCAATATTCCCGAATCTCTAAATCCTTTGCAAACTCGAGCTACTTGGTCTATCGTAACGCCTTTATCGATCAACTCTAATATGCGAGGACTAGCTACTTCCAAACCACCTGTAACAGCGATACACCCAGAAGCTGCGAGAAGTTTGCATAAGTCTTCCGTAAATGTTTTTTCAAAGCGAATGTTCGACCACCACGATACTTGAAGTCCTCGACGAATAATTTCCAATGCCAAATCGCGCATGGCAAGCGGCGGTGCTGCTTCATCCACAAAGTGAAATCCGGTCTCACCTGTTTCTGCAATCATCGCCTCCATATTATCTACCAAATGCGCTGCAGTAGATTGTTCAAATCGTCCTATGTAATCCAATGTGATATCACAAAAACTGCATTTCTTCCAATAGCATCCGTGCGCAATGGTCATCTTATTCCAGCGACCATCATTCCACAAACGATGCATAGGATTCGGCATATCAATCACCGACAAATATTCTTTAAAACGAAGACCATCGTAAATAGGCGCTGGTAACTTGGCATGACCAAAGTCGCCTCCCACAAGGTTATCCACGTATTCGACCTTATTGTCTTTTAGCAAATAAGTCCTCTTCAAATTCGGATTCTCAATCGGATTTTGAATGTGTTTGTATAAAGCCAAGATTGGACCTTCGCCATCATCTAATGTGATGTAATCAACATATTTAAAAACTTCTGTATCGTATAATTCTCGAAGTTCGGTGTTGGGATAACCTCCACCCATCGCAATTTTAGTATTGGGATAATGTTGTTTAATCCATTGCCCTGCCTTCAATGCACCATATAGATTGCCTCCGAATGGAACAGTAAAACCTACCATCTTGGGCACTTCTTTTTCAAAATAACGTTTTGTGACTTGGATCAAAACATCATCAAAATAGTTGAGCGGTGCTTCCAAAGCCTCTTTGATTGGATCAAATGAAACGGCAGTTCGAGCAACCCTTTCCGCATATTTAGAAAAACCAAAATGCGGTCCTACTGTAGCTTGAATTAAATCAGAAACATCTTCAATAAACATGGTGCACTTGTATCGTGCTTTGTCTTGTACACCAATATTTCCAAAAAACCAAGTGAGATCTTTTATCTGTGAAAAGCGAGGTCCTTCTGGCAAATACTTGCCATTGGCTATGCGATATCCGAGTGTGTAAGTTTTATTCTGAAGAAAAGAAATAACAGCATCAACCGTATTCTCATACGCTTCTCTATTTCGAAGAATAGTGTCGTTTGAAATATTGAGTTTATAATCGCCCTTTTCTATTTCATCAAACAACTTGCGCAAACCATCCTGACAAAAAACTTCTAAGACCATGTCTAATCCCAAATCACCTTGCGCCACAGCTATTCCCTGCCCTCTCAAAAACCCCGTCAAATAAGCAGTCGCTGGATACGGTGTATTCAGTTGCGTTAGTGGGGGTATGAAGAGTTGGATCATTGTTTTGCGCTACGCGCATGGATGATGGATGATGGATGATAGATGATGGAAAACTGAGTCAATTTTTCTTTTATGTATAATTTCTAGCGAAAATAATGTAGTTCTTTCTTTTAAGCAGCAATCACTTCAAGAAAGTCTAACATCCATCATCCATAATCCATCATCCATAAGCGATTGACTTCACCAGCTGCGTTAAAACTCTAGCGTGCGTGTCCATGCCAATACTCCTGCACTAGTGTAGATGGTGATTGTTAGTTTACGTTCTTTTTGTGGGCCTTTGATTTCGATGATGCCGTAGTTCTGTTCTGAAACTATCGTCCCCTCTACTCTCAAAGTATTATTCTCTTTTGTATTGTCGTAAGCGCCGCTGGTAAGTGGACTGCATGTCAAGTCGTACACTTTATTCCCATTTGGT
>JBIIBU010000112.1:0-6149 GCA_044239235.1 Flavobacteriales bacterium | reverse complement strand
CTAAACCGGAGATTGCTGATTATCCATTTACTACCCTTGTTCCAAACCTTGGTATGATTAGATACCGTGGCGATAGATCTTTCGTAATGGCCGATATTCCTGGAATCATCGAAGGTGCTTCTGAAGGTAAAGGACTTGGTCATCGCTTCTTGCGACATATAGAAAGAAATTCTAGCTTGCTGTTTATGGTCGGTTGTGATTCTCCCGACATTACTAAAGAATATGAAATTCTATTGAATGAACTTCAGAAATACAACCCTGAACTTCTTCATAAGAGAAGACTATTGGCTATCACGAAATGTGATATGATGGATGAACAAATGATGAATGAAATGGCGCCAACTCTGCCCAAAGACATTCCTCATATTTTTATCTCTGCCGTTTCAGGATTTAATATCGACAAACTAAAAGACAAGGTCTGGGAACAAATCAATAGTTAACTATTGCACCAGCATGTAGCGTTTTTCGAGCACTTGGAATTCAACTCTTCTATTTCTAGCCCTGCCTTCTTCGGTTTCATTTTCTGCTGCGGGTAAAGTGCTTCCATATGCTTTTATGGTAAGTCGATCTTTTGCAATGCCTTTTTTTACCAAGTATTCAATTACTCGCTCAGCTCGGCGCTGCGATAAACCGATGTTATATTCACCATTTCCAATAATGTCCGTATGGCCATCAATTTCGATGTACATCGCTTTATTTTTCCTTAGCAATCCGTATAACTCTTCAAGCTCTTTGATGGATTCCTCAGTCAATTCATCTTTATCAAAATCAAAATAGATAGCGTCCAATTTTACTTTGTCGTACTCACTTAATTCAAGCGGTGGATCCACGACCATACTTCGAATAATGTCATTTTCACAAGAGCATTCTTCGCGCTTGCCAATTGATTTCACGCTTACGTTATCGACATATACATAAGACCATTTGTTATCCTCTTTTGCTCCGCTTTCTTTAGTTCTGCTTAAAATTTTGAGCTCCTTGTCAATGCGAAAACAGCCGACAGTGACAAATTCCTCCCCCCCTACAGCAGTATATACATCACTAATTAGAACCCAATCTTCGAAAGCATCGAGCATGTGCAGCGCTGGATTACCTAATGTATAGCGCTGCGCGATGACTTGATTTCGATCTTGTTTTAGTTTTTCATTTGAAAGGATAAGTCCAAAATCATCGGTCACATACTTTGAATAGTCTGCCGTAGAAATGTACATTTCAATACACACCATTTCACCGGCTAATAAGGGCCTAACAAGCTTGGATGTGAGGTATTCGCGATAATTTCTTTGTGATGGACTGTAGACGGCCATACCAATATAACTATCGCCTTCTTGTGCCTCTTGGTATCCAAAAATATTCTTTGGTACTCCGACTTTTTCACTACATCTGTGGAAATGATCTGGTGTCCCCTCATTGAGTTGACTCCAGCTAGAAACTGATTTTAATTGTTGCTGATTAAAGTTCGATGGACAATAGGCTTTTTCTTCAAAACTGCCATTAACGACAAGATTTTGAGATTTTGTTTGAGCCAAGGCGAAGTTGGTCCAAAAAATAGCTAGTATGAAGATACAGGTTTTAATCACGATACGAATAACAGAAAAAGAATCCGATTATTTTAAACAACAAGGGCCGCTTTATTAAGCGACCCTTGTTGATTCTAATATCAAGCCAAAATTATTTGGCAATAAGCTCTACTCTTCTGTTCTGTGCTTTCGCCATAGGCGTTGCTTTCGTGTTTGCAGGAGAAGTATCATCTTTAGATGTTACAGTAATACGATCAGCCGAAACACCAGCTTTAACCAAAGCTGCTTTTACAGCCTCTGCGCGCTTTTTAGCCATTTCTGCGTAACTCGGGTTAATCTTAGCTTCAGGGGTTTCATCAGCATCGCTGTGACCAATTAATTCAAGTTTGATTGCAGCATTTTCTTTCATTATGCGAGCAATTTCAGTGATGTCTGTTTCAAACATAGCTGGGATTTCGTTGCTCAATGCAGCGAAATAAATACCACTTGCTTGAATCATCTGTTGTGGAGTCATTCCAGGAGACTTCGCACTTGAGCGGCTGTAGATTAAATCAGCTTCCATTTTATCTGCTTTTCCGCAGATGCATTGACTTTGAGCATCTACTGGAACTATTTCGATATTGTCGATGAAATAGTAAGCGTCGTTTAATACTGTGCCAGTAACTCCCGCAGGTTTTTTAACCTTCTCCACTTTCATTTTTCCATCTTCACCAAATCCACCAATTACGATGTACTCTTCATTGCCAGTTGCAATGAAAGTTGCGCAAATTGTTTCCCAACCATCTAGGTTATTAATCACTTTGTTGTTTTTCTCAGTCACTTGAGGAGTGAATGTTAAAGCAAAGTCATTTTGATTTTGAATTTTACGGTCTGAGAAGAAAACACCGATGTTGTTTACAGCGAACTTAGAAAGATCTGCTAGGCTCACATTGATGCGAACGCAATACAATTGATTCTTTTCAAGACGAGCTGTAAGTTTAGTTTCAAGGTATGTTCTTGATTTCTTTGGGTCTTTGGTATAAGCGCGGAAACCGCCATAGCAAGTACCATCCATTGGTCCTTGCTTTCCATAGTCGTTTGTTCCAGCTACAACTTTGGTTCCTTTAACGCCTTCAGCGAAAAGATCAGCAGATGTTTTGTTTGGAGAAAACCAAGGAGAGCAAAGCTCGTTAAGCTGGCCATATGCCTTTAACGTTTTGATGTTGCAGTCCTCAAAGCTAGGATTAGCCACAAGGTTGTCGGAAACTTCAACTGGAGTTTCTTCTTTTGCCTTGTCAGTCTTTCCAGTTGTTTTTTTACTCTGAGCAAAGGTGTTACCTGCAATGGCTACGCATAGAGCGAGAGCGAAATAGCGAATGTTCATGGTACTTATTCGTGTTGATGTTCTTTAATGGTATCTATAAAAAACTTGAGTTTGTCCGCGCTAATATCGGGATAAACTCCGTGTCCTAGGTTAGCAATGTGTCTTTGAGGCCCAAAAGTGTTGAGCATCTCTGTTGTTTTGGTCTTTATAAGGCTATAATCGCCGTAAAGAACAGCGGGATCCATATTACCTTGAAGGGTTTTATTTGATCCAACAATCTTTCGAGCTTCCGCAGCATCGATATGCCAATCGAGTCCTACGGTTGCGCAAGATAATTCACTTAACTCTTTCAACGAAAAGAAAGCGCCCAAGGCGAAAACTGTAACAGGAACAGTTTCTATGGCATCACATATTCTTTTCATATAAGGAAGTGCAAATGTGTTGTAAGTGTCTTTATTCAAAATTCCAGCCCAACTGTCGAAAAGTTGAACGAGATGAACACCTTCATTTATTTGAGCTTTCAAATAAGTAATGGTCGCATCTGTGATTGCGCTAAGCAATGCGTGTGCCAATTCTGGATTCTGCATCAACATTGCCCGAGGTTTTGAGAATGTCTTTGATCCTTTTCCTTCTACCATATAGCAGAAGATAGTCCATGGTGCTCCAGCAAAACCGATAAGAGGCACTCTGCCATCAAGCTCTTTGTTGATTAAGCGAAGTGTCTGCATTACATAATCCAGATTTTCAACGATGCGATTCGTTGAAAGTCTTTCTAAGTCTTTTTCGGTGGTAATGACGTTATCGAAAGAGGGGCCCTTTCCCTCATCCATATTGTATGGAAGTCCCATTGCTTCTGGGATAACCAAAATATCGCTGAATAAAATGGCCGCATCGACTCCTAATATTTCTACTGGTTGAATTGTTACTTCCGCCGCTGCTTCTGGATTGTATAGAAGTCCTTTGAAACTTCCCGCCTTCGCGCGAACAGCTCTGTATTCAGGAAGAACACGACCAGCTTGTCGCATCACCCACACAGGAGTTCTATCTACGTTTTCACCACGCGCAGCTCTGAGAATTAAATCATTTTTTAAAGTCATGGCGCGAAGTTAATATTGGACATCATAGGATTGTCAGTGGAGTGTCTTATAGATGAGTTCGCGATAAATGTCGCCTGTCTCGATTCTGCCGCCTTCCATACCTTTACTCTGACGGTCGGCTTGTCGCAAATAGCTGATGATTCGCTCCACTTTTTTGGCCTCATATTTTGCACTGGCTAACTTATAGTCATTCACCGCAAATGGCGCCACGCCCATAGCTGCTGCTGCTTTCGATTTGTCTTGAACAGAGATATAAATGGCTAGTTTGCAGAAATAATTGTACAAACTTGGAAGCACCATCTGTATCGGGTTGTTTTTAGGATTGTTTTCGAAATAGTGAATAATTCTATTTGCCTTCAATACGTCCTTGACACCAAGTGCTTTCTGAAGTTCCCAAACATTGAAATCTTTAGATATGCCAATGTTCTCTTCCACATGATCGGCTGTGATTTGCGTGCCTTTGGGTAGAATAATCGCAAGTTTGCTGATTTCATTCACCACTTTACTCAAATCTGTTCCAAGGTATTCAGCCAGCAATTCTGCGATTTTATTATCCATGCCGAAGCCTTGGTGCTGCGCATAAGACTTGATCCAATCGGCCATTTTGTAGTCTTTAAGCTTTTCTGACTCGAAGATCAGCCCGACCTTTTCGATGTTTTTATAAACCTTCAATCGCTTGTCCAACTTCTTGTTTTTCATAGCGAAAACAAGAATGGTTGTAGGTGAAGGATTTAAAACATAGTGCTCGAAAGCGGCCATTGGATTCTTACTCGTGTCAACCGCAACGTCTTCGCTATCATCGTCATCATCGCTCTTCTTACTTGTACGTTTGAACTCCTTAAGGTCTTGCGCTTCTTTTACGATCACTACTTGAAGATCCCCCATCATGGGAAACCCTTTTGCTAAAGAAATGACTTGGTCAAGTGCTACGTCGCGTCCATAAACTACAGTTTGTCCGAAGGCTTTAGAAGCCTCGTCCAAAATTGAGTCTTCTATCTTGTCTGTAATCATATCTATGAAATAAGGCTCTTCTCCCATCAAGAAATAGATGGGTTTGAAATTTCTCATTTCAATGTCGCGTATGATTCTCAGATGATCCATGCCTGTTTTTTAGAGGGTGCAAAGATGGTTAAGATTAGTCCCATTTCAAGTGTCTAACCGAACGACCTTCGTCTCTTATTTCTTTTAGTGCTTCGATTCCTATTTTGATATGCTGATCAACATATCCAGTGGTCACTTTTGCATCACTCTCTGATGTCTTTACTCCTTGTGGAATCATGGGCTGGTCACTAACCAGAAGCAAAGCTCCTGTTGGAATTTTATTCGCGAATCCAACCGAAAAGAGCGTTGCCGTTTCCATATCTATGGCCATTGCACGAATTGTTCTGAGGTATTCCTTGAATTTGAGATCATGTTCCCATACACGACGGTTGGTCGTGTAAACAGTTCCTGTCCAATAATCTAATCCCATATCGCGAATAGTAGAAGAAATCGCTCGTTGAAGCGTAAATGCAGGTAACGCAGGTACTTCAGGCGGGAAATAGTCATTACTCGTTCCTTCACCTCGAATTCCAGCTATCGGTAAAATAAGATCACCAATGTTATTTCTCTTTTTTAATCCTCCGCATTTGCCCAGGAATAAGACTGCCTTTGGAGAAATTGCAGTTAGCAAATCCATGATGGTTGCCGCGTTTGCGCTACCCATCGAGAAGTTGATAATCGTTATCCCGTCAGCAGTTGCTGTAGACATGGCCTTATCTTCTCCGATAATGGGGACGTTATGCCACTGAGCGAATTTCTTCACATAATTGTCGAAATTGGTAAGCAGAATGTACTCTCCAAATCCCTCTAAACTAGTGCCCGTGTATCTGGGTAGCCAGTTTTTTACTATTTCTTCTTTTGATTCCATAAGTATTCAAATATAGCATTATTCATTTTTGCATCGTGGTCTTACCTTCGCAACGATAAGAAATCTATGCAACCGTTAAATTTTCCATCCTATACTTTTCGCACTCGCCGCGTCGAACGTGGTATCGAGATATGGGATAACATTCGAAAAAAATGGTTATTACTCACTCCTGAAGAATGGGTAAGGCAGCACACCGTAGCCTATTTAATTAATGAGCTTCAATATCCACAAGGACTAATTTCGGTGGAAAGGTCTTTAAAGGTCAACGGCTTAAAGAAGAGAGCGGATGTTGTGGTCTTTGATAAAACTACTATTCCTTT
>JBIIBU010000149.1:0-4965 GCA_044239235.1 Flavobacteriales bacterium | reverse complement strand
AGGCGTTGCAAAAAAACTCTACGACGAACTTTTTTCTATTCTAAAAGAAAAAGGATTTTATCAAGCATTCGCTGTAATAACAATGCCCAACGAAAAGTCCGAAGCATTCCACAAAGCGAATAACTTCAACTCTTTCGCCGTCTTCGAAAATGTAGGATTCAAATTCAATCAATGGCACAATGTGCTCTGGATGAGCCGGAAAATCGGTGACTAACGACTGGTGACCAACTACCAGTGACCGGTGACCGACGATTAAAACCAATGTCGAAGTAAGTCTCCAATACATCATTATTACTGAGGGTTGTTTTGTTCCTCAGATAATTTTCTTTTAATAGTTTGAATGCTTCGAGACAATATTTTTTGAATAACAATAACATCACCCTGCAAGACACTTACTTCTTCATAATCTGTTGTGCTAGCCAAGATATCCAGCCAAAAACCTGTCTCATTCGCTTCCTTCTCAGCAATTTTCATTTTGTGTAAAAAATCCTTTTTGGATTCCGCAAATCGTGCCTCGAAAACATTCGCTCCGATGCTCGTTGCACTTCTAGAAAATTGATTTGACAATGTGAACTTCCTATCCTTTTGCAATTTATCATTAAACAGAATTGCATCAATTGCAAAAGACTTTGTAAGTCCAACCAAGTTAGTTTTTGCTTCCATTTGTTTTTAGTTTTCGCAAATGAAAGTATCAAAAACCGATATTACAAGGAATAAATAATTCAGCGTTATTCAAGAATAACAGCTCATAATAAATCAAACCGACACAGTCCCTGGTAGACGGTCACTAGTCGTTGGTCACTGGTAGTCGGTAGTCGGTCACCAGTCACTAGTCACCTGTCACCAGTCGTTAGTCACCTGTCACTAGTCACCAGTCGTCGGTCACCAGTCGTTGGTCACTGGTAGTCGGTCGCTCAGAGAAGGTCATTCGCCAAATTCGCCAACTCACTTCGTTCCCCTTTTTCTAGTGTTACGTGACAGTAGAGATCTTGTCCTTTTAGTCTTTCAATGACGAAAGAAAGCCCATTACTTTGTTCATCCAGATATGGAGTATCAATCTGTCTTACGTCTCCCGTCAAAATCACTTTCGTGTTTTCTCCGGCTCTTGTAATAATCGTTTTCACTTCATGCGGAGTCAGGTTTTGCGCCTCATCCACGATGATGATACAATTAGACAAACTTCTACCGCGAATAAATGCTAGAGGACAAATTGTAATCTTTCCCGCAGTCTGCATCTCATCAATGGCCTTGCGCTTCTTCTCGTTTTCACCAAATTGATTTTTGATAAAAGTCAAATTATCCCAAAGAGGTTGCATATAAGGATTTACCTTCTCTTCTGCATCGCCTGGTAAGAATCCTATTTCTTTATTTGATAGAGGTACAATGGGACGAGCTAAAAACAATTGATCATAGGTGTTTTTCAATTCAAGAGAACCTGCCAATGCAAGTAGGGTCTTTCCTGTTCCTGCAACACCACTTATTGTCACAAGCTTTACATCAGGATTCAAGATCGCATGCATTGCAAAAGCTTGTTCTGCATTCTTTGGTTTTATACCATAAGCATATACCTTATCTACACGTTGCAGCGATTTCTCTTTTCCATTGAAAAAAGCAAGTGCAGAAGATTGACCATTTTTCAAAATATAAAAATGATTCATCATCTTGTCTTTACCTAATACAGTGAGTTTTTTCGACTCACCATCTTGATAAAGCTTGCGGATAAATTCACTTTCTACATCTTCAATAAGCGACATACCACTGTACATCATCATATTGTCTTTCACCTTGCCGTGCTTGTAATCCTCAGCAGGTAATTCAAGTGCTTTCGCTTTAATACGAAGGTTAATATCCTTCGTCACCATTACCACTTTAGTCTTCTTTTCTTCAAATTGAAGTTGAAGCGCAGCATTCAAAATCTTGTGATCATTCTTTCGATCATCAAAGATTTTTTCAGCATTGGAAGGAAGATTATCGGATGTA
Organism: Flavobacteriales bacterium; assembly: GCA_044239235.1. GTDB lineage: Bacteria > Bacteroidota > Bacteroidia > Flavobacteriales_D > Sanyastnellaceae > JAIXWP01. Next base: position 2,985 of record JBIIBU010000149.1, on the reverse strand, counting down.
TTGAGAACAATTTTGAATTTACCACCTGAACCATTACCTAATGGAATCCAGGCTTGCAATGAATGATTTTCAGAGAGTCGATCAATGATACGAATGCACTCACGCGCTTCGAAATTTTTAATGTCGTTTCCGACTTTGAACTTGTCCAGTTCTTCTAAAACAGTTATTGGAATTGCGACATAATTGTCTTCAAAATTATTGATACAATTATGGTCGTGAAGTAACACTGAAGTGTCCAGCACGTAGATCTTTTTTGCTTTGCGTTGCACTGCCATAAGCTAGAATTTAAGTCTTATTAACTGTATGTTTACCTTTCTCGGCCCTCATCCGTTGACGAAAACCATTATTCAGGTGATTCTAAAGTAGTACAGAAAAAATACGCTCATATTGCAGATCTTCTGAGTTATTAACTCTTAGCAGAGCATAACCATCTTGATTATTAGCAACATAAATCTCATCTATTGATAACATAACTTTTTGGTGGTAAGTGGTAAGTGGTAGTAGGTAGTAGGTAGTAGGTAGTAGGTAGTAGGTAGTAAGTAATAGGTGGTTGGAAATCATATATGTATTTTTTATGTTATGCGCCGGTATGCGCCGAATATGTTTTTTGGATGTGTGGTCATTAGTGTGAACTAATTTCGCATTCTAACAAAACTTAAACATAAAACTATGGCCAATTTGCCTTACAAAAAATTGAGAATCTGGACTGAATCAATGCTGTTAACAGAAAAGATTTATACTATTACAAAAAACCTCCCTAAAGAAGAAATTTACGGTCTCACAAATCAGATGCGTAGATGCAGCGTTTCCATTCCTTCTAATATCGCTGAAGGATATATGAGGGGCAGACCCAAAGAGATAATAAATTTTCTACTTATCTCACTAGGTTCTTCCGCAGAACTAGAAACTCAATTAGAAATTTGCCGAAGGCTGAATTTTGTAAGCGGTGAGGCTACTACCGAATTATTAGAACACATTTTAGCAATACAAAAGCAGATATATTCTTTTATCAAAGCAGTAGAACTTCGCAACGGAATCATTTCAGAACGATAAAAGCACCAAGTCAAATCCCCCTATCACCTATTACTTACTACCTATTACCTACCACTTACTACCTACTACTTACTACCTACCACCAACTGCCATATAATACCTCCCACTCGGCAACCCCATCACCTCTTCCAAATTCCCATCTTCCATCGCCTGCATTACCCTCTGCTCCATTCCTGAATCATCCTTCCATTCCCGGCAACTCCAGAAATTGATGTTCTGATAAAAATGAAATGAAAGGAAGAATACCAAAGGCAGAGCTACTGCGAAAATCCTCGTGTTACTCAACCAACTCCATTTTACTTCTTGTGAAACAAAAAAGTAGACGCTCATTAATAGGAGAACAATGAAAATAAGAGATGTTCTTTCTTGTGGCAATCTCGAATCCAATAAAACAAATTGCATTAACACCACAAGTATCATCGATGCAAGAAGATAAAATGATCTCGAAAACTGATTATCTTCTCTGCGAAGAACCACATACAACAACCCCACAAAGAAGGAGCCAACAAGAACATCACGGAGAATCTGCCAAAATTCTTCGCCATAATAACTCGCGTAAATACTTCTGTGAATCATCACTGTCAACGTGTCTTTTATAAAACCCGTTTCGCCACCAAAATAAAGTTCATTTCGCTTCTTCAAAAACAGAAGCCAAGCTGCGCATACAGATAAAAACACAACCACTACGGCGAAAACAGAAATCACCTTGATTATGCGATCCTTAGTCCACCAATCTTTCTGTGCCAAATAATTTAATCCAAATTGAAAAAAGAAAAAAATCAGAAACACAAAAACCAAATTGAAGAGAATCAAATTGGCAAGTGTTGCAATACAAACAAAGACCAGCGCTCTCCGAAAATTCTTTAGCTGATTTTCGAAGGATTCTTCTTTGTCAAATTTCAAAAGATAATATATCCCTCCCATCGCTAATCCCAATGAAAGCCCGTATCCGCGAGCAAGTGAAAAGAAGTCTAACAGGTATGGATTTAAAACCAACAGTGTAAAACCTAAAATAGCTTTCCACCAAACTTCTTTTCTCAAAATCAAATAGACGAACCATCCATAAAATAAGAATCCGATCAAAGCCGAACTGCGCAACGACAATTCAGAATCACCAAAAACTTTAGATGAAACAAACATGATTCCTGTATTCAGCCAATGATTATTCGCCGAATAAAAATGCGACATATCCCCATGAATCATCTCAAAGGACAATGCTTCATCATGCGTAAACCCCACACTGTAAGCCCGAATAACGACGTAAACAAACATCGCAATCAACCCACAAAGAACAATTACACCACTAAGAGAAGGCCTGCTTAATATCTTGTCTTTCATTTCGCCAAAATACCGCAAACATTCAAACGATTCAACCTTCTTTTCTCCTATTTTCGCAATCCACCAACCATCATCCATCATCCATCATCCATGAAATACACATTACTGACACTAGCACTATTCCTCCAACTGCTGACATTCGGTCAATCGAAAGAAGACAAGGCATCCATCGCGAAGCTTGATGCTATTTTCCAAAAAGCATTAACCGATTTCAATGTGCCAGGAATGGCTATTGCAATCGTGAAAGACGATCAAGTGTTGCTTTCAAAAGGATACGGTGTAAAGAATGCAAAGAGCAATGAAAAAGTCACCGACAAAACTTCATTTGCTATCGCTAGTAATTCAAAAGCTTTTACTGCTGCAGCACTAGCAATTTTAGTTGATGAAGGAAAAATCAAATGGAGCGACAAAGTGCGCGACTACCTTCCCTACTTCGAACTATACTCGCCTTATGTTTCAGAAGAAATGACCATTCGCGACTTGCTTTGTCACAGAACAGGTCTAGCAACATTCAGCGGTGACTTGATTTGGTATGGCACTTCTCACTCTCGTGAAGAAGTTATAAGAAGAGCAAAATACCTCGAGCCGGTTTAT
>JBIIBU010000111.1:0-6179 GCA_044239235.1 Flavobacteriales bacterium | reverse complement strand
CGCTATCATTAAAGGATTGAAAGACTTGTATCCAAATCGAAATTATTCTAAAGCATCTATCATTATTACCTTAGAAAATATGAATGTGATGCCAGGAATGGATATTTACAAGGCCGTGAATCAGCGCGTGCTGGATCAATTCAATAGATGCAATGATGGATGGCAATTGGAAGATTTTACCGCTTTGGATTTAAAACAAGATAAATGGGTTTGGAGTGAGCAGCCAGAGATGTATACTTATTTTTTCTTCTTTGCTGAGTGGTCATCTGCATGCAAAAAAGAAATGATGATGATGGCAAAGTGGCAGGATACGTATGGCAAAGACGTTCGTTTTGTAGCAGTGAGCATGGATGATGATATCTCTAAAATGAGAAAGTATGCTCAAGACAATAGAGACCAAGATTTCGTTTTTATTTTTGGAGGGAGCGACCCCTTAATTCGCGAGAAGTTCAACTTAAGAAATGTTCCATTTGCAGTTCTAGTTGACCCGCAAGGAAAATACATTTATGATTACACGAGAAAACCTAGTGAAGGATTGAATCTAGATCTGGATAAAATTGTGAAATTGCTTCATGCTCCCGCTAATGCGAAGACTTGGCAAGGTAAATAGTTGAGCTTTATTAATTCACCTTCGTTACAAGCTTGTCTGCCATGTAATCGAATAGGTTCTTTAGAGGGCCTTTTACCATCATTTCTAAGAAAGGATTGATATTGGCTTCACAAACTAGATGCGTATCACTAGAACCAGCTGTTTCATTAATATGCACATTTAGATTGAAAGAAAAAGGAGAACCTTCAGTGCTTTCGTATACAACAGATGTATTTGGTGTAGACCCAATCAAACGAAGTCCGATAGTGTATGCTCCTTGGATTTTGAAGGAACACTGTTTTCCATCGCTTTTCCATTCTGTAATTTTTCCTTCAGGAAGTAATTGCTGAATGTTATCTGTATTAATGAGAAAGTCATGTACGTTGGCTGCTGGAGAAGCAACCACTACTTTTTTGCTTTCGATTGTCGTCATTCTAATTAGATAGAGTTAGTTGTTGTAAAAGCTTCGCTCCATTTTTCAGGATTGAGTTTCCAATTCTTCAATGCATCATGTTGCTTCGCATCGATATAACTTGATGAAAGAGCTTTAGTGAGCAAATGATCGTAATCACTTAATGTGTTCAATTTGCAGTTTGCAGCTTGAAAGGCATCAGTAGCTTTTTGGAAACCGTAGGTAAATATAGCTACCATTCCTATCACGTCACCGTTTGCTTCGCGGAGCGCATCAACAGCAGTTAAGCTACTTTTTCCTGTTGAAATCAAATCTTCGATTACAACTATTTTTTGTCCTTCTTGAAAAACACCCTCTACTTGGTTGCCTAGGCCATGCTTTTTTGCTTCACTTCTCACGTAGATAAATGGCAGATTTAGTGCTTCTGCTACCAAAGCTCCTATCGCAATTCCACCGGTTGCTACTCCGGCAATGACTTCCACGTCTTTATAATTTTCACGAATTTCTTGAACAAATGCATCGCGCACTCCATTGCGAATCGCGGGGTATGAAAGGGTTTTGCGATTATCACAATAGATTGGTGATCGCATTCCTGATGCCCATGTAAACGGATTATCAGGAGATAATTTTACTGCTGAGATTTGTAGCAAGAAATCTGCTACTTTTAACGCGCGGTCTGTTTTCGTATCCATGGCACAAAAATATAAAGTATACTTCTCAAATCGTCCAGTGATTTTTACACAGGATGAACCTGCACCAGATGAACAGTTCAAAGGTGCGGAGATTATTCGCTCGTGCGGTAAAATGGATATCGTTTTAATTGAAAGTGCCGTTGCACGTGGGGCTAGGATGATCTACGTGGTATGCAGCGACCTTGAGAAAGCTTGGAAAAAGTTCTCTGATCAGTTCGAATTTGTTCAAGCAGCAGGAGGAGTTGTTGTGAATAAAGAGGGTAAGATGCTTTTCATCTACCGTCATGAAAAATGGGATTTGCCCAAGGGTAAAGTAGAATTTGGGGAAGAAATTTCGGAAGGAGCGCTGCGAGAAGTCGAGGAGGAGTGCGCAATTTCTGATGTTTCACTTGGGAAACAACTCAACACTTCGTGGCATACCTACATTCAGAAAGGTGAGCCAATGCTTAAAGCTACAGCTTGGTATATCATGGAATTCGGAGGTAACGGGACTCCCAAACCACAGGCGGAGGAAGGAATTACCGAAACACGTTGGATTGGTGAAAAGGAACTATCTATAGTCCGCTCGAATACCTATCCTTCTGTTCTGGATGTCATTCAAGATTTCCTAGAAACCAAATAACGCAGCATTACAGGTTGTTCCGAAGGCTCGAGTAATACTTGAGTTAATTTATTTTTTCTATTTACTTCAACCGTCATCTTAGATCCTCCTGTTTTCAAGAGGTTCTGAATGTTTTTATATGTTCCTGTGCCATTAATGGACAGTATTTCATCACCGTACCATAAACCGGCAACATCAGCAGGACCGGTGGGATAGATTGTGGTGATGCTATTTTTTCCAGAACCCTCTTCAACTGTGAATCCGCAGAATGCTTCACTGAATTTCGGAGAAGGCTGCGCACGCATTTCGAGTTGATTAAAATGCAGGGCATCTGTAATGTAAGGGATGAAATCTGATGTTCCCTCTATTAAATGGGTAAATACATCATCAAAACTACACTGTCCCACCTCTTCCAAAATAGTTTTATAGTCGTGCTTAGAATATCCAATGCCTTTTTTTCCAAATTCATTATAAAGTCTAAGCATCACATCATCCAAGCTCGATTTATTTCCGGTATTTTTTCTAATTCGACTATCACAGATGTAAGCTATCAAGCAGCCCTCGTTATAAATAGACACTTTTCTCCACGGAATACCCGCTGCATAGCCATCTAGCCAAGTCTCTAAGCTGCTTTGAGCGACAGAGATATTGAAGCGTCCGGGATTATCCATATGTTCTTGTATTGCCTCAGCCAATACCGTGTTCCATTGATCGTCGTTAATAAGGCCCGAGCGATACAGCAAATAATCTCCGTAATACGTGGTAACGCCTTCGGCTACATAGCCTAGCTCACTATAATTTTCTTTGGTAAAATCATATGGCATCATTTCAATTGGACGAATATTTTTGATATTCCATGTATGAAATAATTCGTGGCAAGAAATGGCTAAAAGGTCGGTGTATGGTGCGCCGTTCGTAAATTCTGTAGCCGGCCCCATAGCAATAACAGTGGAGTTTCTGTGCTCCACGCCGTGTCTTACAAAGTAAGGAGGGAAGTGAAATAGAAAGTGATATTCTTCACACGGAATATCTCCGAATAAATCAAAATGGGCTTGGGTGAACTTAGTAAAATCACCGAGCAAACGTTCGGTATTGAACTGGATTTTTCCTTGAATCCAAATGTTGAAGTTGACTTCGTTGCATTGGTATTGATAGTGCTGAAGTGAAGAGGACGCTATTAAAGGACAGTCTGCTAGCTCATCAAAACCACTTGCTATAAGCACTGTAGGCGATTCTTTAGAAAGCCCGGTGGCTATCTGGTATCCTGAAGGAAGTTCGAATTCTATGCGGTATGGAGTTTCTTTTGCCTCTGTATTGTAAAAGAAACAGTTTACAGGATTGATGTAAAGTTGTTCATCATCTAAATATGTAGAGCCAGCATTTAATTCTGAGGCATAGTAATCATAGGAGATAATTACTTGATCACAATTGATAGCATTTACCTGCCAAAGATCTTTGGTGATTTTAATAAAACTAAGCTCTTTCCCATTGACGTCGAGTGCTTTCCAACTGCGAATATTCTTTGCAAAATTTCCTAGTTCGTATCGTCCCGGGCGCCAAGAGGGCAATTGGAAACGGATGAATTCACTTTTATCATGTTCGAACAGACCTTTAAATGAAATGAAATGTCTGTGTGTATTGGAAAAGGATACCTGGTATTGAGTCATATATTATTTCACTAACTTTTTGATAGGCTCGCCGATACATGCATTAGGCATCGGCAATTTACAGATCGAAGTAATTGTTGGCGCAATGTCGCAGATAGTTTGAGGATTATAGGTTTCTCCTTTTTCAACGCCGAAACCATAAAATAATGCAGGCACGTGCGTATCAGCGGTGTAAGGTGAGCCATGAGTGGTCCCTTGCATCCCATATTCCATGAAGCCTGGATTTAAAACATAAATTACGTCTCCAGAATAGCGCTGATTATAGCCCATTTGAACATGCGAGGCGATTGGTGTTCTATCTGCGAAGCGGTCAAGGTCTGCACCGTTGAATGCCATGAGTACATTTTCTTGTTCAGAAACAAATTGCGCAACTTCCATTTGAATCTTTTTTAAATCAATATTCTTCTCCCGAATGATTGCTCGATTTAGGAAAATGTTTTGATTCGTTTCATTTACAATCCAGGTTGCTGCGCCATATTTTGTAGTCAAAAATTCATTTACCTTTTCTTCCAAACGATCGCTTTTCCAATAACCAGCAGAAGCGTTGAAAGAACTGTGATAACTAGGTGTTGGAACACCTGCGTGATCTGCGGTGAGGAACAAAAGGTATTCTCCTTTTCCAACTGTTTCATCTAGATATTTAATGAGAGCGGCAATTTCCAAATCAAGTCTGATGTAGGTGTCTTGCGCTTCTTTTGAATGTATACCAAATTGGTGACCTACGTAGTCAGTCCCAGAGTAACTCACACAAAGCATATCGGTTGTTGGGCCTTTTCCTAATTTTTCGTTGGCGATGACCGCCTTGGCAAAATCTGTTGTTAGAGTATTTGCGAATGGAGTTGATTTTAGTAAATCATAATTTCCATTTAATTCGCGAAGTGCAGCAAGATCGTATGGAAAAGCTGGGCGTGTAGTGCCTTTGTATGGCAATTCATAAGCGTTGTTGTCTTCAATACTCTCATCATATTTTTCAGGAGAAAGCAAAAGTTCCCACTTGCTATTCATATACTTTTCGGCCACACGATTGCCGTTGTATTGATTTACCCAATTTGGCAGTGAATCCATATACCAAGAGCTTGTTGCCCAATTGCCTTCATTTCCGCCTACAAACCAATAGGCAGCATCAGCGGTGCGACCTGCGGGCAAAATTGCTCCGCGGTCTTTCATTGAAATGCCAATTACTTTGGAGCGTTGATTTGAAAATAATTTTAGCTCATCACCAATCGTCGTGCTAATCAAACGATGTGGTGACATTTTTCCAGCAGCACTAGATGTGCCGATACCGCGCATGGTGCCATCACCGGTGCAATAAATCATGGTGTCTTGATCTCTCAAATACCAGTCGTTTGCAAGAATGCCATTGTAAGCAGGAGTAGTGCCTGTAAAGATTGCTGCATGACCAGCAGCAGTATAAGTTGGCATATAGTTATAGTGCAGATTTCTTGCTGAGAATCCATCTTTAACAAGTTTTTTGAAACCGTCATTTCCGAAGTCCTCCCAGTATTTTTCGATGTAATCGTAGCGCATTTGATCAACTGTAATGCCTACAATGAGTTTGGGACGACGAGCAGTAGATTCAACTTTTTCATCTTTCTTCTTTTTGCCATTTTGAGCAATAGCGCATGACTGAAAGCAAATTAATACGGCAAGAAGTAGGGCGATTTTTTTCATAGTGCCTGATGTTGTTACGGCACAATGTTACGCATATTATTCGTAACGAAGTGCCTCTATCGGGTCAAGTTTCGCTGCTTTACTAGCAGGATAATAACCAGAAAGAACACTCACAAAGAAGCAAATGGTGGTCCCAAAAAGAATCCACATCCAAGGAATTGTAAAGTCAGTTCCAATTACCATGGATACAATATTTCCAACAAGAATACCGAGTATTATTCCTATGATACCGCCGATTTGACCAATTACGATAGATTCAATCAAGAACTGGCGACGAATGGTTTGAGAGCTTGCGCCAACGGATTTTCGCACGCCAATTTCACGAGTTCTTTCGGTCACAGATACAAGCATGATATTCATCAAACCAATACCTGCGCCTAGGAGAGTTATAATTCCAATACAAACGCCACCAAAAGTAATTCCCGAGATAAGTCCGAGTAATTCTTCAACCAGGCTATTACTCATTCTGACACTAAAGGAAGCTTCTTCGCCGAGTTTATCCTTGCGAATGACCCGCATTATGCCCATTGCGGTATTTACCGATTCA
>JBIIBU010000007.1:0-23159 GCA_044239235.1 Flavobacteriales bacterium | reverse complement strand
CAATGCGCCAATAATCAATCCACCGAGAGGAAGGAAATAAAGGAGCCAATTATGCTCAGAAAAAATCGAAGTCACTGATTCCAACGAAAAAAGGAAAATAGCAGACAGCAGTCCACTAATGGCTCCAACTAAAATGCCCACTACAATATATTTCACGCGCACCGCTCGACTATCCACAAAAAAAGAATTTTCCCGCAAGATACCATTCCCGCCGGGGATTTATTTTTGATTTTTTATTTTTTATTTTCCATTCTCCCTTTCTCCCATTTCCCCATTTCCCCATTTCCCAAGGTCCTCGAGTGTCTCGCCTTGGCGAGATGTATCGAGAGGCCCATTTTCAGAATGAGAAACAGAAGCAGAATGAGAATGAGCTTTTATTCATTCTGATTCTCATTCTCATTCTGTCCAGGGGGGTAAAAACACCCCCCTAAAAAAGGGTGTTTTCCCCGTAGTGGGACGAAAAAACGTATCAGACATTTGCTAAGGCAAAACACTTGAGAATTAAATAAAAATATAGGATACCTCACAAACTTACTATCGTTAATTTAAACAACTATTACTCTTAAGATTGGGATTGTCGGATACTTATATCTGACAATCCCATTTCAGTTTAATAACGCGCAATTACTTAACAACAAACATGAATAGCACATGGTACAGCCTCAATTACTTCTTATTGGAATAAGTTACATTTCGTTGCTTGTTCTGAGTATATTCATTGTTCTTTTTGTTCTTCACTACCGAAAAAAACAAATTGGTTTTCTTGCCCAAAATGCAATTGTTCAATTTCAATACAAAAATGAAATCACTCAAGCCCAATTGGAAATAGGTCAGCTTACAATGCGCAGAACCGTTCAGAACATTCAAAATAAGGTGGGACAAACACTCGCATTGGCTTCCATGCAAATTAGATCACTTCAGAATGAACGTATGTCATCGACGCTCCATCCTGAGGACTTAATATCCGAAGCTCTTCAAGAATTAAGAAGCTTAACACAAACTCTCAATTCAGACTACCATTTAGAACTTGGTCTATACGAAGCCATCAGACGTGAACTGGCTTTGGTAGAAGCGATGAATGACATAAAGTGTAATTTTCATATCTTGGAATACACTGGTGATTGGGAATATTCGGCCGAGCAAGAAATTATACTTTTCAGAAGTATTCAAGAAAGTCTGGCTAATGCATCTCAGCATTCACAAGCCACAGAGATAAATGTGGAAATAGGAGAGAATCAAGACGAGTATAAAATATTAATTTCCGATGATGGTATTGGCATGGATTTAAATAACACTAAATTCGGTATGGGAATTACAAACATGAAACAACGCCTTGCACTAATTCACGGAAATTTCATTATCCAAAGTGCACCAAACCAAGGAACGCATATTGTTCTGATTCTTACGAAGTAAAAAATATGATAAAACTTTTTATAGTTGACGACCATAATTTAATCCGGATGAGCCTCGGTAATCTGCTTGACTCGATGGGATTTGAAGTTGTAGGAAATGCGGAGAATGGACAAGACATGATTGCTAGACTAGAAGGCGCAACTCCACAAATCGTTTTGATGGATTATTCCATGCCGGTAATGAACGGAGTTGCTGCTACACAATGGCTCACAGAAAATCGTCCAGATATCAAGACGCTTGCTCTAAGCATGAACAGTGATGACCTTGCCATTATAGGAATGATTAGAGCAGGAGCAAAAGGATATGTTCTAAAGGATGCCCATTCCTCCGAATTAAAAGAAGCCATTCGAGCTGTAGCTGAATCCGGATTCTATTATTCCGAAATGATTGCTGGAAAGATGAAGGATATTCTGAACTATACTCCTGAAAAATCCAGCACTCTTCTCGACGGCATCACGGAACGTGAATTAGAATTTTTACACCTCAGTTGTTCTGACTATAGCTATAAAGAAATTGCAGAAAAAATGCAGGTTAGCCCGCGCACTGTGGATGGATATCGCGAATCACTCTTCCTAAAGCTCGAAGTAAAAAGCCGCATTGGCCTGGTGATATTTGCCATCAGAAACAAAATCCTTGAATTATAGTTAAATCGTCATTACGACATGATATCCCGTGATGTATAGGTGTTGCAACTGAAATGTTCTTGCACCATACGCGCCTTGATAATCCAATTCAATAATTTCTTGAGAAGTTGTGAATGGCCGTGTGACCATTTCCTTGGCAAAGTGAACATTCTCGCCGAAAAACTTGAACACTGCTTCTTTAGCACTCCAAACAATAGTCAGGTATTCTAGCGGGTTATTTTCCCAACCAGCTCTGGCGAGCTCATCTTGGTGACAATACTTCTTTGAAATCTTCTCCAATTTTTCATCAACTCCCTGAATGTCCAAGCCCACATTCTGCGACGCCACAAGGATTCCAGCTAAATCACCAGAATGAGAGACGCTTATATGATGAGTTTCGGATAGCAATGGTTTTCCGCTTGGCGCAAACGAAAGTTCTGCGCCCTCTAATGCTATTTGAAGTAAAATCCGTGTTAAAACCCACTCTTGTCTCCTCTTTTCGAGGACAATAGACTCGTACTCTTTTTTTTGCGCCTCCGAAAAAACAATACGTGACTCCAATTCGCCCAGTGTTTCCGTGGCTTTCCAGATCAATAGACGACCTGTATCATTGAAATTACTCTGATAAATTATTAGCGGCATGAGAACAAATATGCTCACGCAAGTGTATGATGAAAGAGACAAACGAACAAATAAGTATTTTTTGTACCTTTGCCGCTCGTTTTCAAACGATTATTACAATAAAACAATAAGAATGAGTACTGCAACCACTGAAAAGGTGATGAATTACAAAGTAAAAGACATGTCCCTCGCAGAATGGGGACGCAAAGAGATTAAACTTGCTGAAGCAGAAATGCCAGGTCTAATGTCTCTTCGCACGGAGTTCGGTCCAAGCAAACCACTTGCTGGTGCGCGCATCGCAGGATGCCTTCACATGACTATCCAAACTGCAGTATTAATCGAGACTCTAGTTGAGTTGGGCGCACAAGTTTCTTGGAGCTCTTGCAACATTTTCTCTACGCAAGATCACGCTGCTGCGGCTATCGCTGCTGCTGGCATCCCAGTCTTCGCTTGGAAAGGAATGAACGCTGAAGAGTTTGACTGGTGTATCGAACAAACACTTCATGCATTCCCAGGTGGCGAGCCTTTGAACATGATTCTAGACGACGGTGGTGACCTTACTAACATGGTATTCGATAAGTTCCCAGAACTTGCTGGTGATATCAAAGGTATTTCTGAAGAAACAACAACAGGTGTTCTTCGTCTATATGAGCGCGAGAAGAATGGCACATTGCTCCTTCCTGCAATCAACATCAACGATAGCGTTACAAAAAGCAAATTCGACAACAAATATGGCTGTCGTGAGTCATTGGTAGATGCGATCCGTCGTGCTACTGACCTTATGATGGCTGGTAAAATTGCTGTTGTTGCTGGATACGGCGACGTAGGAAAAGGATCTGCGGATTCTCTTCGCAATGCTGGTGTTCGTGTTATCGTTACCGAAATCGATCCAATCTGCGCACTTCAAGCTGCAATGGAAGGTTATGAAGTAAAGAAAATGGATACTGCTATCCTCGAAGCTGATATCGTTGTAACTGCAACAGGTAACCACCAAATCATCGTTGGTCGTCACTTCAAAGCAATGAAGCACAACGCTGTTGTTTGCAACATTGGTCACTTTGACAACGAGATTGATATGGCTTGGTTGAATGACAACTATGGTGCGTCTAAAGACACTATTAAACCACAAGTTGACAAATACACTATCGATGGCAAAGACATTATCGTTCTTGCTGAAGGTCGTCTTGTAAACCTTGGTTGCGCTACAGGTCACCCATCATTCGTGATGAGTAATTCATTCACCAACCAAACGCTTGCTCAATTAGAGTTGTGGACAAACAATGGTGCATACGAGAATAAAGTGTACGTTCTTCCAAAGAAATTGGATGAAAAAGTAGCTCACCTTCACCTTGAGAAAATTGGTGTTGAACTCGAAATTCTTACAGAAGATCAAGCATCATACATCGGTGTTCCAGTTGATGGTCCATTCAAAAACGACGCATACCGCTATTGATGGTTGAGGTTTGAATTTTGATTTTTGATGTATAAATACAAAGCCCCGAAAAGTTCGTTTTCGGGGCTTTTTTTTGGCCATAAGCTGTTAGCTATAAGCAGCAGATAAACAGTCATTAGTAACCAGTCACTGGTTGTCGGTCACCGGTCACTAGTCACCGGTCGTCAGTCACCAGTCGTTGGTCGTCAGTTTTTCGCTATCTTTCCATAATGAAACCATTCTTATTATTCTTCGCGCTTTGCGTTTCAGTTTTGAGCTATGCTCAGGAGAAAGTAACTTCGGGTACTGCTAGCTTTTATGCGAATAAATTCAATGGACGTAAAACAAGCTCGGGTGAAATATTTAGACAAGATAGTCTCACCGCCGCTCATAAAAATATTCCATTCGGAACGTATGTGAAGGTCACCAATCTGAGCAACGATAGCGTCGTGATCGTGAAAATAAATGATCGCCTTCCACAAAGTTCTAAACGCTCTATAGACCTTTCAATGGCCGCTGCGAAACAACTCAACTTCGTACAAAAAGGATTGACGAAAGTGACTATTGAAATAATAGATAAAAAGCAACCGGTGAACCACTCTCCAATCGACTCCATTAGTTATTTGCCAAACGATTTTCTTTATTACAAAGCATCAATTGATAGCATTTACGCCATACAGCATGATACCCTTGGCATTCTCAAAACAAGAGAAGTCCTCTTGGCAATGGACACCACGGTTGTCACACAAAACCTAGCAACCTATTATCAATACATGGGTGGTACATATTTTTCTTTGAATGATAAGAGAAGATCCTTCGATCTTCGTCAGCAAGCCATATTCTATTATTACAAATCCTACTACCACAATAGTAAAAATGGCGACGTACTGCGTCCTCTTATGATGGCACTAGCAGAAAACAAAAGATGCGGTGAAGCCCGAAAAATCTACTCAGAATATTTACGTTTCACCCCAAGAGAAAAGTGTGAAGAAGGTGATGCTGCTTTCATGGGTCGACTTTGCTCAGATTAGTTACTGGTTACTGAATACTAATTACTAGTTACTCTATTCATTCTCATTCGGTCCCTGAGCTTGTCGATTGGGTGGTCCACGGACGGCACCGCCTTTCGACTCTGGTCGCTTCGCTCCCGACGCTCAAGGGCCCAGCACATTTTTCCAAACAGAGATTTGGGCTTGAACAAAAACACTTTGTGTTTTTGTTCAAGCCCAAATCTTCCCCCTTAAGCGTGCGGACCCCGGTCCCCGAGCGTCGGGAGCGCAGCGACCAGAGTCGAGGGGCTGGTCCTGACCGTGGACCGCATATTTTAAGAATCAGAAACAGAATGAAAATCAAAATGAATAAAAAAAACCTACTACCTACTACTTACCACCAACTACCAAACTACCAAACTAATTCCAAGTCTTATCCGAACTCGCCACCATTTCATTCACATCACGTAGCTCTTTCTCGGTGAGATCTCGCCATTTGCCAATGGGTAGATCTAATTTGATATTCATGATGCGAATACGCTTCAGTTTGACAACATCATAACCGAGGTATTCACACATCCTTCTAATTTGTCGATTGAGTCCTTGAGTAAGTATAATTCGAAAAGAAAACTTTCCAGTTTGTTCAACGAAACATTCTCTAGTAACAGTATCTAAAATAGGAATTCCACCTCCCATTTTCTTGATGAAATCTGGTGTAATCGGACGATCAACTTCAACTAGATACTCCTTCTCGTGATTGTTTCTTGCACGAAGAATTTTATTTACAATATCACCATCGCTCGTAAGCAGTATAAGTCCTTCACTCGGCTTGTCGAGACGACCGATTGGGAAAATGCGTTGAGGATACTTAATAAAATCAATGATGTTATTTTTCTCACGTTTCGTGTCCGTGGTGCAAACAATTCCGATTGGTTTATTGAATGCGATATAAACGGGTTTCTGATTTTCGTCGGTAATCAACTTTCCATTCACACGCACTTCATCCCCTGGATTCACCTTAGTACCCAATTCAGGCAACTTGCCGTTGATGGTCACACGTCCATCCTCAATAAGTTTATCGGCCGCACGGCGCGAGCAAAAACCCATCTCACTCAAATATTTATTTATGCGAACAGCAGTATCCTCACTCATTGCGCAAAGATAACAGTAATGCGCTAAGACTGCAATTGTCAATCAATGTCAAATACCTGAATTGCATTAAGAAAGCTTCAAAATTACTCGCATATTTGTGTCAAATAATCCAATCAATGAACTTTCATAATCTCGAGGCTACAAAACTCAACGGCGAAAAAATTCCTATGAGTAACTACGCTGGTAAAACCATCATTGTAGTTAACACAGCAAGCAAATGCGGTCTTACCCCACAATTTGAAGGCCTTGAGAATCTCTATAAAAAATACCAAGACAAAGGATTGGTTATTCTAGGATTTCCTTGCAATCAATTCGCTGGTCAAGAGCCCGGAAACGCAAAAGAAATAGGTGAATTCTGCCAAGTCAATTATGGAGTTACTTTCCCCATGTTCGCCAAAGTGGATGTGAATGGAAAAAATACAGATCCAATTTTCCAATACCTCAAATCCGAAAAACCAGGATTATTTGGTAAAGGAATAAAATGGAACTTCACCAAATTCATTATAGATAAAAACGGCAACGCGGTAAAACGTTTCTCTCCTACTACAAAGCCAGAGAAAATGGAATCTACTATTTTGAAAATGCTCTAGGAAAAGTAAAAGTGCAAGGCATTATTGGAGAAAATAACACTAGAATAACAGTGTTGATTTCATCGCACATCTTCTCCATACTCAGCGACACCTGTGATGAAATACATCTCTTGAAAGACGGACAATTCATCCAATCAGTAGCACACGATCAATTCAACGAACTCGAGACACAGATGAAAGCGGTGAACATCGGCCAGAAACTCGATCACTTTAATTTGAAATAAAAAAATGAAAAGCTTTCCCTTAGCAGCTCTATCCCTGTGCCTAATCACAACCGCATTCATGCACGCATGCGCAGGACAAAGCAATTCAAATGTTGCGGCATCTTCAAATGCCCAGAACAGGCCTACAGTATGCGATACAGTAGCCGCTTTGGGAACCAATTTGATGATTGTTTTTCAAGATAAAAAAAACAATTACTGGTTTGGAACCCAAAACGATGGCGTCTATAATGTCAATGGAAAAACGATAACTCATATCACCACCGCCCACGGACTCAGTAGCAATACCATTCGCCAAATTCAGGAAGATGAATCAGGCCGCATCTTCTTGACCACTGCAAAAGGCATCTGTACATTTGATGGACAAAAAATAGATAGCCTTGAACCCGCGAAATCAATCATTGCAGACAATCAATGGCAACTCAATCCCACAGACCTTTGGTTTAGTGGAATAGAAAATTCTCGAATGATCTATCGATTTGATGGAAATGCACTTCACGCTTTGGAAATTCCCAAAACCAAATTGGGCGAAATGCAAGCCTCCAAACTTGGAGATGCGAACTACAGTCCTTACGACATCTACAACATCCACAAAGATTCTCGCGATCACATTTGGTTTGGAACAGCGCAGGTCGGAGCATTTCGCTATGATGGCAGCAGCATCGCTTGGATCAGCGATGAGGATGCCACTGAAATACACGAAGGACCTTCCAATGGTGTGCGTTCATTTGTAGAAGACAAAGAAGGCGACTTTTGGTTGAGCAATACCTTGGCGCAATACAGAGTTGATCCCAACAATAGCACCTCCAGCGCTCCCGATGAATATGGTGCCCGGGAAATCAAGTACACCAAAGTAAAAGGAATTCCAATCGTCACAGAAAACCCTTCAGAACCCCTGATAGATTATCTAGACGCCCTTAAAGACCCCAGCGGCAATATTTGGATTGTTAGCTACACAAATGGTGTTTACAAATACGATGGCCAAAAATTAGAACACTTCGAAATTCTCGAAGATGGCAAACAAATCAAACTCTTCTCCATCTACCAAGACTACCAAAACCAACTCTGGCTAGGCACACATGAAAATGGAACTTACCGATTTGATGGGAAGGCATTCATTAAATTCGTGCCTTAGAAATTTATTTAGAATAAAAAATGCGAACAGTCATCCAACGTGTCAGTCATTGCTCTCTGGTTATTGATGGAGCAGAATACAGTGCCATAAAAAATGGACTTCTCATTTTGCTTGGAATAGAAACAGAAGACACACAAGAAGATGCCGACTGGTTGGTGAAAAAAATAGCCCAGATGCGCATCTTCGGCGATGCAGATGGCAAAATGAATTTGGATATAAAAGAGATCAATGGCGAAGTGATGCTTGTAAGCCAATTCACATTGCATGCATCCACCAAGAAAGGCAATCGCCCATCATTTATCAAAGCCGCACGACCAGAACAAGCCATACCATTGTACGAATACTTTATTCAGCAAATGAATACAGAGCTCGGCAAACCCAGCGCCACCGGCTCATTCGGAGCCGACATGAAAATTACATTACTCAATGATGGACCTGTTACGATTGTGATGGATACAAAAGAGCGGGAATAAAACAATTTCATCCCCGCCTTAAATCTATCAAACTATCGCACTATCAAACTATCAGACTATCAAACTATCAATCCGTGATCCCTTTATAAATCAATCGCTCCACAAAAGGTGGTATCGGCAATAATCCCAATCTCATCGCGGCTTTCACCGCTTCAGAATCAGATCTGATTTGAATTTTAGTCGGACTAGCTTCCCACACATTGATAAGTTCTTCCATCTTCGGACGTATCGTTTTCGCAAAACAATCAGCTACTTTTTGATCGTCAATTTCTGGCGCCATGCCCGAATAATATTCAATCTTTTCGCATACTCTATTCGCAACAGCTTTATTGCGATCATGCTCCATGCGTTCATTCATCAGCAATAAAAATCTCACCGGGAAATTCAACATCAATGCATTCAATAAATACATCATCGCATTCATTGCATTCGATTGATTCGGAGAAGTCACAAACATGGGATGAACGTAGTGCGATTTCACACTATCCAAAACAGTCCATCTATCAAGGTGTATAGCAGGCTTTAATAATTCACCGGTATATGTATCGTGCGCCAAATAGCAACGCTTTTCAATTAATACAAATTCTTTTTCCCGTAACTCTTTAATAGAACTCGACTTCACATTCATTCTATGACGAATTAGATAATGATCATCATTAGCTCGAAAAACAAATCCAGGAATCCCCAAAACAATATAGGCTATATTACCCCATCTCAGAACATGCAGAAGGTCCTCTGGGTGATGAAATCCTCCTTCAGGTAACATCCCATACATTCTAACAGTGGTAAAATCTTCCGGAGAAATTCCAAGAACATTGTTTATTCGTTCAGATACATAGGAGTTGGATGCAGTAGGAATATCAAATACAGAATGAAATTCATTCGACCCTAAAAAGAGTCTTTCAATTCCTTCTTTTACCTCAGAAATAGGCATTCCCGGTCGGTATTCTGCTTTGCAATCACTCAGAAGTTGCATGGCTAACTCTGGATGAAATCCATCGTTGCGATCGCGAACAGTTTCAATTTTATCCAAGATGTGATAAATCATTTCTCGGCCTTCAACACAATCCAACATACTTCCTTCTTCAGTGAGGTACAAAGCACTGAAAAGTGATTTCCAACTAGGATATTGCAACCGTTCACCTACACGAATAGAGTAGAGACGCTCGGTCATAATAATAATTTGTTAAGGTTATTTAGTCTAAAACATGAATTGATATTCAATCAACTCGTTTCAAAGAAAGTATTTTAATTCATCGAAATCAAATATTTACGAGACTATTTTACTGAATTCGATTTTTTCGCAATCAATTAATTAAATTATTGTGTATATACATAATTATCAAAATATCCAGGAATATTCTACCAATATTCTAGCTATTCCAATGATGGTGTTTTATTACAATTTATTAGTCTGAAGAATAAAATCAGAAAACAAGCAACCCTTTTTACTCAACGAAGTCTTAGATATAGAAACACCAAACTTTTTACATATAGCATTGACCGAGGTACTGCTGCCTCTCCCAAGGTGCAGGAAGCCGGTCAAGATTTCATGATTTCCTAAACAAATAGAAAAGGCCCCCATCTCGGGAGCCTTTTTTATATCATACAATTTCAAATCCCACTTCAAACTTCAAACTTCAAACTTGCCCGCAGGGCTAGGCTTTGACCAAGAAGTAATTCTTCTTCCCTCTTTGAAGCAAGATATAAGCGCCATTAATCAAACTAGAAGCGTTCGCCACATAATCTGCAGTAACCTTCTCTTTATTCACCGATATACTGTTCTCCTGCAGCGCGCGGCGGGCTTCGCCGTTGCTTGGCAAGAAACTAGACTTCACAAGAACATCCACAATTCCCATTCCCGCCTCAATATCGGTGCGAGATAGCTCTCCTTGCGGCACGCCATCAAAGACATCCAAGAAATCATTCTCCGACAATTTCAACAAATCCTCAGAAGTCGATTTGCCAAACAAGATTTCACTTGCCGCAATAGCGGTAGCCAAATCTTCGGCACTGTGCACACGCGTAGTAATATCTTCTGCCAAGGCTTTTTGCAACAAGCGGCGCCCAGGATCCTGCGCGTGCTCTGCTTCCATCGCCTCAATTTCTTCTTGGGTCTTCAATGTAAAAATGCGGATATAGTTCGCCACATCGGCATCACTCGCATTCAGCCAGAACTGATAAAACTTGTATGGGCTGGTGCGCTTGGCATCCAACCAAATATTGCCACCTTCTGTTTTTCCAAACTTGGTTCCGTCTGCTTTTTTGATCAACGGTGTAGTCAACGCAAACGCTTCTCCACCGTCCATGCGGCGAATCAACTCGGTACCCGTGGTGATATTTCCCCACTGATCGCTACCACCCATCTGCAACATCACCTGTTGGTTTTTCCACAAGTAGTAGAAATCATAGCCCTGTATAAGCTGGTAGGTGAACTCCGTAAAGCTCATTCCCTCTCTGTCTTCGCCGCTAATACGGTTCTTTACAGAATCCTTTGCCATCATATAATTCACGGTAAGGCGCTTGCCCACATCGCGAATAAAATCAAGGAATCCAAAATTCTTAAACCAATCGTAGTTGTTTACAATGCGCGCGGAACGCTCGCCGCAATTGAAATCCAAGAACTTCTCCAATTGCTTGCGCTGGCAATCCAAATTGTGCTGAAGAATATCTTCGCTCAACAAATTGCGCTCAGCACTTTTACCCGAAGGGTCGCCTACCATTCCGGTAGCGCCGCCAATCAAGGCAATCGGCGTATGACCACATTGCTGAAAATGCAACAACGTCATTACTTGCACAAGATTCCCCACACCCAGCGAATCTGCTGTTGGGTCAAATCCAATATAGCCCGAAGTATTGCCTTTCATGAGCAATTCTTCTGTACCAGGCATAGCGTCGTGCAGCATTCTGCGCCACTTCAACTCTTCAATAAAATTCTTAGGTGCGTTCATGCCGCGAAAATACGGCGAATAGCAGCTTTCTAAAAAAGGTCTTTTAGGACTTCTAAACGAATTCCTCTTGAACCCTTAATCAGAATCATGTGATCGTGCAGATCGAGTCCCGTCAAATACGCTCGTGCAGCCTCCGCATCTTTAAAACGAGGATAAGCATCGTAGCCTTCCACTTTCAAAAACACTTCGCCCACAGTAACGCCATTCAACTTGAGTTTGCTCGCTACATCTAGCATAGCCTTGTGCTCTGCGGGACCTTCCTCGCCCAATTCGCGCATATCGCCCATCACAAAATACAAAGGGCCTTTTTGACGACTGAGATTGATTAAGGCATTCTCCATACTGCTCGGATTGGCATTGTATGCATCCATGATGAGCGTATTCTTTTCCGTCCTCACTATCTGCGATCGATTGTTGTCGGGATCATAGCCTTCCATGGATTCCACTTGAGCCTCGGGAGTCACCCCAAAATAATTTCCCACCACAATAGCGGATGCGAAATTGTATAGATTATATGCACCGCTCAATTTGCTTTTGACGGTGTATGTCTTCCCATCGACGACATATTCAAAACGAAGAAATGGATCTTCGCCAGTAATTTTCAATTTGAAATCTCCTGTCTCAAAACCATAAGGGATTCTATCCATCCCTTGCGAAACCTCATCTAAGTTGGCAAGCTCGGTATTTACAAAAACCTTACCTCCTCTTTTCGATACGAAATCATAGAGTTCGCGCTTTCCCTTCTTCACGCCTTCCACTCCGCCAAAGCCCTCCAAATGGGCCTTTCCGATATTGGTAATTAAACCAAAATCAGGCAATGCATATTGACAATAGCTATCAATTTCACGTTGATGGTTCGCGCCCATTTCTACTACAGCAAAAGTCGCATCCGCAGGAATAGACAAGAGTGTGAGCGGCACGCCAATATGATTATTCAAATTGCCTTTCGTCGCATGCACTTTATATTTTTTGGAAAGAACAGCGTGAATCAATTCCTTAGTTGTCGTTTTTCCATTGCTACCAGTAATAGCCAAGAAAGGAATAGTCAACGATTGGCGATACATCAATGCGAGATCTTGCATTGCTTTCAAAGCATCATCCACACGAATAATTCGTGGATCTTTTGATTCCACTTCTTCATCCACCACAGCAAAATCGCATCCGCTATCCAATGCTTGTTGAGCAAAGAGATTGCCGTTGAAACGTTCGCCTTTTAGAGCAAAATAAATTGAATGTGGAGTGATGTTACGCGAGTCGGTGGTAACAGTTCTGTGTTTCAGAAAATGGTCAAACAAAGGTTGAAGCATAGGCCAAAAATAAAAAACCCTCGCATCAACTAGGATACGAGGGTTAATTATATTGATAGAAAAATTATTTGTCGTTACGAGCACCGATACCTGCTGGGCTACCCACGCGGGTCATAGCACAACGGAATCCAAGCGTAGCCATTGAGCGGCGTTCGTCAAGGAAACGGCGTGTTCCAGGGATGGTGTAATATGCACGGTCTCTCCAGTTACCGCCTTTGTAAACACGTGCGCGGTTATTGATAAGAGTGGTTTGTCCCCATTCGTACATACGGTTTTGGTCTTCTTCAAAACCAGTGTCACCATATTGGTTGCTGCTTGCGAAGTCACCATCGAGGTAGTCGATGTTGTCTGCTTTGCGGTAGTTACGACGGTCGATGTTCTCTTCCACGTTAACGTCACGCATACGCATATCACCTGCAGTATTTTCAATATAGTCAGCGATTCCATCACGAAGATCTGGAGCAATTGGAGAATCCGAGTTGGTCACCCCGTCCATTACTTCTTGCATCAAAGCTTGCGCTTCGTCGATTTTTCGCTCTTTCTCTTTTTCTTTAGCTTGATCGATCTTTTGAAGACCTTGATCGATAAGTGTCATATCTGCATCAGTCAACTTAGGACCAGCTTGCACTTGGTATTCAGTCAAGAATTTAGATACACCTTCGATATCATAAACGTTATAATCGTATTTATCAGCTACAGTTCCGTCTGAGTTAAGCACCTTAGTTTGGTAAACGTTACCACGGAAAGGACGGAATTCAGATTTATCCTCAGCAGACAATGGGCGATAAACGTCCATAACCCACTCAGAAACGTTACCAGACATGTTGTACAGTCCGTAATCATTTGGTGGGTAAGCATATACTTGAGCTGTAATCTCTGCAGCATCATTCAAGTAGCCTGCAACCCCCATATAGTCACCCGATCCACGAACGAAGTTCGAGCGGATTGTACCAAAGAACCTTCCACCATTGTCATCGTTACGCACATAGTGACCATTCCATGGATAGGTACGGCGGTCTGTGATCAATTCTTGGTAAGAATTACCTATTAGACCGATTGCAGCATATTCCCATTCTGCTTCAGTAGGCAGGCGGTAACGTGGCAAAAGCACACCATCTTCGATGCGCACGTTGCGGAATTCTGAAGCACCTTTAGGACTTAGGTTTACCACACCATCAGCTGCTTTTTCACCTTCATATTGACCGTTTAGGTATGCATCAGTAGTGAAGTGGTCACCATCCGATTGAGTTTGTGGATTAGCCACCAAAAGACCTTCACGAATAAGAATCAACTCGTTTACACGGTCAGATCTCCAAGCGCAATAGTCATTTGACTGAAGCCAGTTAACTCCAACTACTGGGTAGTCGCTGTATGCTGGGTGACGAAGATAAAGTTCAACGAGTGGTTCGTTGTACTCCATTTTCTCGCGCCATACTAAAGTATCTGGCAATGCTTTATTGATAATCTCTGGGTAAGAATCACCATACACCATTTGTAACCAGTGTAGATAATCTCTCCAATATTGGTTGGTTACTTCCACTTCATCCATGTAGAATGAAGATACAGTAACACGACGTGGGATATTATCCCAAGTAAAATTCATATCATCCTCAACGCGGCCCATGGTGAAGGTACCACCCTCAACCAATACAAGACCCGGACCTGTCTCTTGCTCGATGTATTCTGGTCTTTCATAACCACCGGTTTTTGGATCATTATAATTCCAACCGGTAGCTCCAGAATTCGACTTTTCACAAGAGCTCAAAAATGCAGCGGCTCCTAATAGAGCGACAACTGTCAATTTGTTTGCTATCGATTTCATGATTTCTTGATTTTCCTAATTTGTATACTGGTCTAAAACGTTGTTCGATAACTAGAAAGATGGGCAAGCTATTGTGCGGAACTTCGGTTTTTTCTTTTTACAATCGAAATTGATTGTCAAAGAAACCTCGTGAGATCCACCAGTAGCTGGTGTAAGCTCAGATACAGTTACATCGTAACTATATCCAAAACGAATTACATCTGTCTGAATTCCCAAAGTAGTGATGAATGCATCACGGTATGATTCACCGAAGAGCAATCCGCGGAACCAAACACCGGCAACGATAGGACCTTTGGTCACATACATACCGAGGTTAAGCTGTTGGAATTCTCCCTGTCTTCTGTAAAGCACGTTTGGGGAAAGAGTTGCTTCTGCGTCGCGGCGCTTCTTCTGAATTGGAATAACAGCACCTGCGTGAGCAGTAAATTTCATTGGAAGGCGGCTAGTACCTACAATCAACGACTCATTAGGTTCGTTGAGGTGATGCACTGCAAAACCACCATATATCACATCGCTAAAACCTAGGATACCAGCAGAGAAGTCCACATTTTTCACGGTACCACCTCTTGGAATATCCTGTGTCTCGTAAATGAAGCCCTTTCTTGAGTCGATCATATCGCCAAAAGTTAGTTTGCTCCAGTCAAGCGACTTCTGGAAATACGTTGCTTGGAAACCCGCTTTGATAGAAAACTTGCGGGTAATTGGTTGCTGATACGAATAGATACCACTGAAGGTGGTCGTATTCAATGTACTCTGCGCCGCACGGTCATTCACAACGATAAGACCCAATCCGCCTTGGATTGTTTCCACGTGCTGATCATAACTTGCGCTTGTAGTTACAAAAGAACCCGATAGGGAAGGCCATTGATTGCGGTAATTCATCACCATACGAGGGCAACGAGCAGTACCAGCAAATGCCGGGTTTAAGTACAGAGGATTAGCGTAGAACTGAGTGAACTCAGGATCTTGAGCCAACACCTGAGTAGAGACGGTGATAGCAGCGAAAAGACAGAATAAACTTTTTTTCATTCTCACGATTTTTACTTGGGGTAAAAAATGAATTAGCAATATTACAACATTTTTGTCCACAAAAAATTTTTTAGGACCTACAATATCAAGACTCGTATTAAGTTAGTGCCGTTGCTTTATCCCTTTGAATTGTCATGATTAAATCACTTTATTGCCTTCTTTTAACGCTTTTACCAGCTCTTTCTTTCGCTCAAAACTCATTGACTATCAATGGAATAATCTCATGGAAAGACCTACTCACCAGGACTGAGTCTTCAGGTGATGAGTTGTATTTCGCACAAGAATTTATCTCAGAAAATGCGGACCAAACCCCATTTTTTGTCGACCAAAAGGTTTTAAAAAAGTACGTCACGGTCAATGGATACCGTTTTTCGGCCCAAGATGTTACAAATTGCCCCGAAAATCTTCTATCCAACGAAATAAAAAGAAATCTTTCTGACGACTGGCAAGTTTCTGCCGAGGCATTCAAAGGAGACGATCGCTTTTACTTAGTTGTCAAGGTGTTACCCCTCCGAATGCGCAATGGAGCGATTGAGCGACTCACCTCCTTCTCTATCGACTTTGACACGCA
This sequence comes from Flavobacteriales bacterium, assembly GCA_044239235.1. Lineage (GTDB taxonomy): Bacteria > Bacteroidota > Bacteroidia > Flavobacteriales_D > Sanyastnellaceae > JAIXWP01. The sequence continues at coordinate 6,830 of JBIIBU010000007.1, read as the reverse complement.
AGAATCTGCTTTCAACAACAACAGAACTCTCTCATTTGCAGACCATTCCGTTCTTTCTGAAGGCAGCTGGTACAAAATTGCAATTGCCCGTGATGGAGTTTATCGCATCGATAAAAATCTTTTAACCACGCTAGGAGTAAATGTTGACGAACTCAATCCAGCGTCAATCAATATTTATGGAAACGGGGGAACTCTTCTCCCGGAAGAAAATAGTCTTTTCAGGTACGATGACCTTCAAAAAAACGCCATATACATTGAGGGTGAACAAGATGGCACATTCAACAACAACGATTTCATCCTTTTTTACGGAAAAGGAGCGGATTCTTGGAATCTTGCCGGTGCAGGAGCAAATCAAACCTGGGAACATGAAAAGCATTTCTATTCAGATTCAGCCTATTACTTTATCCGAATTGATGATACCGACCCATTGCGAATAGCAAGTCAAACCGCCCCTTCACAACCATCGACGCAAACGGCTACTACCTTTCAAGATTTTCAATTCATCGAAAATGATCTTTATAACATTAATAAATCAGGTCGTGAATTTTTCGGAGATGCATTCGAGGTAAATACTTCCGCGAATTACACATTTTCATTTCCAAACATGACCACTGACCCAGCGCGCTTCGACTATTCTGTGGCTGTGCGTTCGATAGGGGGTGCTAGCAATTTTACATTCAATGTGGGCGGTTCTCCAGTTTCTACACTTACAAGTCCTGTTAGCGACAATACTACGAGTGCGGTGGCAGATTTGGAAGAGGCTGGATTAACCTTTACACCATCAGGATCTGCTGTAACCGTTGGAGTTAATTTTCAAAAATTCAATTCCGAATCTCAAGGATGGATTGATTATCTCCGTGTTGGTGCGATCAGAAATCTCGCAATGACTGGAAACCAAATGCGATTCAGAGACGCTCGTCTTGTATCGGCGGGTTCCATTACCGAATTCCAAATGACTTCAGCCAATAACGTGGCGACAATATGGGATGTGACTAATCCTATTCAACCAGAAAAGGTAAGCTTTACTCCGGGCGCCGCTATTAATTGGAAAAGCGAAACCTCCACTCTTCGAGAATTCATTGCATTTGCAAATGCAGGATATCTCACACCCGTTGCTCGAGGTTCTGTAACAAATCAAGACCTGCATGCTCTGTCTAATATAGATTATGTAATCGTTACAGCACCCGGACACACCTCTTATGCGCAAGAGTTAGCAGAAATTCATGTCGCAGAAGGATGGTCCACGCTGGTTGTTACTCCTGAGCAAGTATTCAATGAGTTCTCCAGCGGCAATCCTGATGTTACCGCTATCAGAACAATGATGAAAATGTTTTATGATCGTGCAGCGGGTGATTATGAATTGGCGCCAAAAGAATTATTGCTATTTGGTGATGGAACATATCTCGACAATAAAGGGCTCAAATCACAGCAAGGATATAATGTGATGGTCTTCGAAAGTAACAATAGTATTTCACCTCTTAGTTCTTATGTAAGTGATGACTACTTTGTGTATTTGGACGACAATGAAAATGGTGCAGCAACTAACAAATTGGATTGTGGCGTTGGTCGCATACCAGCCTCCGACGCTTCAGAGGCGGAAGCCTATCTCAAAAAATTAAAACTATATGTAGCGGACAACTCAAGTCCAACAGGCGATGCCTATTGCGTTGGCGACGCTACAGAATCGCCCTATGGTCAATGGCGCAACACCCTCACTTTTGTTTCAGATGATCAGGATGGAGACGGTTTAGCATTCGAGCAAATACACCTTGAAACCTCTGATGACATGGCAGATTCCGTGGCCAAGTATCATCCTTCCTTTGATTTGGTAAAGCTCTATATGGATGCGTTTAAACAGACTGTTACTCCCGGCGGCGAGCGCTACAACGAAGGCTCAGAAGCCATAAAGCAACGCGTTGAAAACGGTTCATTATTGGTAACATACATAGGTCATGGCGGTCACAAAGGCTTTGCACATGAGAGAATTCTGACGATTCCAACTATTAGCGGCTGGACGAATATTAGCAAACTTCCTGTTTTCCTTACTGCCACATGCGAGCTTGCACGATTTGATGATCCGGGAGAAAACACCGCTGGTGAGATATTAGTCATGAATCCAAACGGAGGTGCTATTGCCATGCTAACCACCACACGCATCGTAACATCAGGTGCCAACAGAGAGCTCGATGAAGCATTCTTTGCGGTAGCATTTGAAGACGAAACGATCAGCGACTTGACTTTAGGTAAAATTAATATGCTGACTAAAAATGGTGTTGGACTTTCCAATTCAAGTAAGCCTAATTTCAGTCTTCTCGGTGATCCTGCTTTGCGCATGAGATATCCCGAAAAGTATGTGTATACCACACAAATAAATGAGATTGCAATCGAAAATTTTGTAGACACCTTGAAAGCATTGCAAGAAGTTGTATTCACAGGTTATGTAGGCGATGCAGATGGAAACAAACTAACGGATTTCAATGGTTTTGTTTACCCAACGGTTTTCGATAAAAAAACCAATCTTCAAACTCAGAATAACGATGATGGAGAAGTACAAGAATACTCTGTTTATAATAGATACTTGTACAAAGGAAAAGCGAGTGTTTCTGGGGGAGATTTCAATTTCCGATTTGTTATTCCTTACGATATCAATTACACTGTAGATTCTGCTCGCGTAAGTTATTATGCTGTAGCGGGAAATATCGATGCGCATGGCTACAATGAAGACTTCCTTATCGGCAGTGCTTTATCAGGTGCTCAATTGAATACTGTGGGACCGGAGATTGAACTGTTTTTGAATGATAGTACGTTCATCAGCGGTGGTGTTTCTGACACCAAGCCAATTCTTCTTGCTAAATTAAAAGATGAAAACGGGATCAATACCGTTGGAAACGGAATCGGTCATGATTTAATAGCCGTTCTTGATGAAGACACACAGAATCCAATTCGACTAAATGACTATTATTCTGCAAATCTAGATACCTACACGAGCGGTGAGATTCGCTTTCAAATGAGCACAATTACGGAAGGACAGCACACATTGAGACTAAAAGCCTGGGACATTCACAATAACTCTTCTGAGAAAACAATTGAGTTCTTAGTTGCGAATGATGCTGGTGTCGCGTTGAGTCATGTGCTCAACTACCCCAATCCATTTACTACCCACACAGAATTTTTCTTTGAACATAACCAACCTTGTGAATCATTGGAAGTTAGAATTCAGATTTTCACTGTGGGTGGTAAGCTTGTAAAAACAATAAACCAAATCGTGAATCAAGCTGGTTTCAGAAGTGAAGGCATTCCGTGGGACGGCACTGACGATTACGGCGACCGCATAGGCAAAGGTGTATATGTGTACAAACTTGAAGTACGCAATCCAACTGGCCAACGGGGTGAACAAATTGAGAAATTAGTGATTCTGAAATAAATAACCTTATCGAGCGCATTGCGTATATTTGCGCTCCCTGTAACAAAGGCATAAAATGTATAAATCGTTTTTAATATCAGCCGGCTTGCTTTTCTTGACCGGTTTGAGCACACAAGCTCAATTGACAACTCAAACAGAGCGTGCTCAACAAGTGCAGTTGAATACAATTACAACTGCAGTACCTTTTCTCATGATTGCCACAGACTCTCGCTCTGGCGCGCTCGGAGATGCTGGCGTTGCATTAAGTCCAGATGCAAATTTGGTACATTGGAATCCATCCAAACTTGCCTTCCTTGAAGAGGATCTTGAGTTTAGCTTTTCATATTCGCCATGGCTTCGCGCACTGGTAAATGATATGAATCTAGGCTATTTGACATTCGCAAAAAAATTGAGCAAAACTCAAGGAATCGGCGGTTCACTGCGCTATTTCACTCTAGGTAAAATTTCATTCACCGATGAGACTGGTGCTGCAATTCGCGATTTCAAACCAGCAGAATACGCATTGGACGTAAGTTTTGGTCAAAAACTTTCTGAACGATTTAGCGGTGGTATAGCAGCTCGCTTTGTTAACTCTAACCTAACCGGTGGAACAAGCGTGGGTGGCGCAGACAGCAAGCCTGGCCGTTCCTTCGCAGTAGATGTATCTGGATTTTACACCAATGACGACATGAAGATTGGTGACTTCCCAACCACTTTAAATTTTGGTTTCAATATCTCAAATATTGGTGCTAAAATGAGATACACGAACACTGACCAGTACGATTTCATTCCTACGAATTTGAAATTTGGAACTTCACTTTCATTAGAACTTGATGATTACAACGACTTAGGTTTTACGGTAGACTTCAACAAGCTTCTTGTTCCTACTCCTGCAATTTATGACAATGATGGAGTATTGCTTGCAGGAAAAAGTGCAGATGTTGGAACTGCTCAAGGGATGATTCAATCTTTCACAGATGCTCCTGGCGTGTACAATCCAGAAACGGGTGAAGTTGAATCAGGAAGCGTATTCAAAGAAGAGCTTCGTGAGGTAAATATCGGTGGAGGTTTAGAATATTGGTACGATAAGCAATTTGCTTTCCGTAGCGGATATTTCTACGAGCATTTCTCAAAAGGAAATCGTCAGTACATCACACTTGGTGCTGGATTGAAATACCAAGTATTGACAATTGATATGTCTTACTTGATTAGCACAACTCAAAACAACCCATTGGCCAACACACTTCGTTTTACGCTTCGCTTCACTTTGGATGACGCTGCTGGATCGGATGAAGACGCGAATACAGCAGAATAATTGAATGGAAATTCGCGTAGGTTTTGGATACGATGTGCACCAGCTTGTTGAAGGCAGAGATCTTTGGCTTGGTGGTGTATTAATCCCACATGATAAAGGAGCTCTTGGACACAGCGATGCTGATGTATTGCTTCATGCAATTTGTGACGCTATTCTTGGCGCTGCTGCATTAGGAGATATAGGTCAACACTTTCCCGACACATCATCTGATTTTAAGGGAATAGATTCCAAGATTCTTTTGAAAAAAACGTGCGAACTCCTCCGCGAAAAAGGCTGGGAAATTTCGAATATTGATAGCACCTTGTGCCTTGAGAGACCCAAGTTGATGAAATATGCCGCACAAATGAAAGCAGCCATTGCTATGGCGGCCGACATCAAGGAAGATCAAATATCTATTAAGGCAACGACAAGTGAAACACTTGGATTCGTTGGCCGTGAAGAAGGTGTCAATGCCTACGCTGTAGCATTGATCACCCGCTAATTTCTTTTTTAATTATTGAATCCTGAAGAAAACGACTCGTCAATTTGACCGGGTTGTTCATCTTCATAGAAGTAGATTTTCAACATCACTGTATCACGAAGGAAATCAATTTTACCTACTTCTACTCTATTCACTTTGATGCCCGTTCTCTGTTGAAGATCAGCGATAAGTTCTGGTCTTCTTCCAAGTTGAATCAATTCAATGTTCTCATAGAGTACAAGCTTTTGAGACTCGTGACGTAGCAACCAAACTTTTTCTAATCCATAGGTTGCGCCAATGATTACAAGATTGGCAAATGACAATTCAACCAAAGAAATTTTCTTGTTAATCAGAGCATTCATTACAGACATTCCAATAATGATGAATAAATAAGTCATTTCCTTAATTGGAATCGCATCAGTGCGGTATCGGATAATGCCGAATACGGCGAACAATCCAAGCGCAAATCCCATCTCTAGCTTTACACTTTCAAGAAGAAAACACATCAAGAAAATAGAAATAGAAAACAAGAAATAGGTGAAAAGAAAATCCTTTCTTTTCGCTATTGGGTAATAGATTACACGAACAAGTAAAAAGATAAAACCAATGTGAAGACCTAGGCGAATTACTAAGCCAACAAAATCTTCCCAATTAATAATTTTAACCCCGCCAAGAGGATTGAATTCACCTTTCACATCAGCGGCATTATCAATCACACTGGATAGCGTATCTTGAATTTGTAAATCCCATAGGGATGATAAGTTAAGCAGCAATTCCATCATTTTCTATCTTCTTTATTTTTAAAAGCTTTGACTTAAAATTATTTGATTTTGCACTTGGATAAAGTAATGCTACACCAAGACAATATTTACTAATACTCTCTTCTCTAATTCTGCGACGCTTCACTTCTTGCATAAAAGGTGACATTCGATTTTGTCGTTCTTGCTTTACCTCACAAATTACCAAACCTTTCATTTGCGATTCAGCATCTCCGTATTTGAACGACAGATCACAATCGATTGTTAAACGTTCAGGCAGATCCTGGTTTACAAGAGTAATTCGTCTAAAACTATTCCAAAGTTTGGGCTCTAATTCAAGCCCCAAATGTGTTTCTCCTTCGATAAATTCCTTTTCCGAATCAATTAATGATTCTTCGATATTTGGAAGTTTCGTTCTGTCTTTGATGGTTCTGTCCTTATTGGACTTGAACTTCACTTCAAGAAAATTCAAATTACTTTCCACATAAGTTCTCTTTCTGACCTTATAGCGATTCTTTTTTCCATTGTGATGTCGTCTGTAAAAAAGAAAATCTGGAGTATCATAATACAGCGTTTCATATCCGCTTTGACGCAATCCATTAACCTCTAAAACACGGTAAGAGTCTGGTAAAGTTTTAAGAATAGAAACAAGAACAGACATACTAGTCATGAACTTAGTATCTGTTCTATTCATCAATTCGACACCATCCATTTCCTCGAGTGAGATTGGTGCGAAAGACTGTAATATATTTGAAAGTTCGCTCACAAGTTTCAACAAATGTAACGTCAATGTTACTAAATACATAGGTGACTGAATAAATATACGTAGGTTTATTGCAATGAAAAAATTTTCTCAAACATGCCAATGGGTAGCATTCCAACATAAAAGCGACT
>JBIIBU010000204.1:0-3964 GCA_044239235.1 Flavobacteriales bacterium | reverse complement strand
AATTTGATTTCATATGGTTAAGAGTGCACTAAGATACAAACGAAGGGCTTTTTACCCCTGTTCTTCGCGCCATTTATTGAATAAATCCAAGATGATTCCATCCGACAGTCCGATTTTAGGAACTAGCATGTTTTGGATTTTGGCATAGCCCATTAATCGTAAATAGATTTCGCATGCAGGTATTATGACGTCTGCACGGTCAGGTTTCATGCGCATTTGAGTGATTCTTTGATCAAAAGTTAGAGCTGATATGGAGCTGTGTAGCTTATTGATATCGTCCAGCGATATTGTTTGAGAAGGTTTTTTTCCTGCTATTTTGAATAGCGTATTAATATTTCCACCCGTGCCAATCGCCGTGATTTTTTCATTCTCTTTTAGCGAACTTTGAATCCATTTTCTAGCTCTTTCCCATACTTTCGTATCCACGGCATTGGAAAGCATACGAACGGTTCCTACTTCGAAAGACTCGCCTTTAATTCTTTTTCCGCCTTTTATTAAAGTGAGTTCTGTGCTTCCACCCCCAACATCAATGTAGAGATAGTTGGCACTAACATCAAGATTTTGGGTGAAATAATTGGAGAAAATCAAATTTGCTTCTTCATCACCGCTCAAAATCTCAATGTCAATTTGAGTGGACTCTTTGATTTTTTTAATTACAGCTTTTCTATTTTTCGCTTCGCGCATAGCGGATGTAGCGCACGCTCTAACGATTTTTACATCATGCACATCCATCAAAAAGTAGAAGGCAAACATCGTGTTGATGAGCTGTTCAATTTTCTCTTTAGAGATTTTCCCTTTGGTAAATACATCTTCTCCCAAGCGCACCGGCACTCGGGTAAGACTCACCTTCTCAATGTGGTATTCTCCATTGTCTAAGTAGACCTCTTCAATCAGCAATCTAATAGCATTGGAGCCAATATCTATAGCAGCAAACTTCAATTCTTGTATTATTCAGGCCTCAAAGAAAGCTATTGAAGCTTTTTTTTCAATATGCTATAGTATTCTTTTTGAACATTAATCGCCTTTAAGCCCTTTGGTGGCTTGCGATATTCGTTTTTGAGTGATTTATCAACAATGCGAACTTTTCCGTCATTGCGAAGCTGAACATCCAAGAATTCCTGGATTTCGACTTGCAGTGCAGGGTCCAAAATCGGAGCTGCTACCTCAATGCGATGGTCGATGTTTCTAGTCATCCAATCGGCACTCGATATGAAATAGAGTGGTTTCTTGTTGTTGCAAAACACCATGACGCGCGAATGCTCAAGATATCTACCAACAATGCTAATACACTCAATATTTTCACTCAGCCCTTTGATGCCCGGAATCAAAGAGCATATTCCTCTGATAATAAGTTTGATCTTTACTCCAGCGCAACTCGCATCGTAAAGTTTTTTAATCATACCCTCATCTACTAGGTTATTCATTTTTAAGGTAATCCAAGCTTCCTTTTTCTTAGATGCATTCAAGATCTCCGCGTTGATGAGGTCTGTGAATTTTCGTCTAGTATTGAAAGGCGAAACCACTAGATAACGGAATACATGTCTGGTATAATTACTCTCAAAAAACTCAAAAATCTTCCTTACTTCTCTTCCAATTTCGCGATTGGCTGTTAAGAGTGAAGTGTCGCTGTATACATGAGCTGTTTTTTCATGAAAATTACCTGTTCCAATATGCGAATAACGCACAGTGCGAGCACCTTCTTTGCGACTTATTTGTATAAGTTTCGAATGGACTTTTAATCCTTGAACCCCCGGGATAACACGAGCACCTGCTTCTTGCAGCTTTCTCGTAATTTCAATATTGTTGGCCTCATCGAAACGAGCAGCTAATTCAATAACAGCGATAACTCGTTTGCCATTCCGAGCGGCATTGACTAACGCATTAATAATTTGTGATTGCTTGGCAACGCGATAAATACTTATTCGAATAGTTCTAACAAGCGGGTCAATCGCGGCCTCGCGCAGGAAATCGAGCAGATTAGTGAAACTATGATAGGGATATTGCAGCAAAACATCTTGTTGCTTAATGACATTCAAGATGCTTTTTGCTCCAACAAATCTTGGATGTTGGAGCGGGGCTTGTTTTTCAAAACACAAGTCTGCACGTCCAAAGTCCGGGAAAGACATCAAATCTCTTTTATTGTGATATCGCCCGCCCGGTATGGCATTTTCATTGTTTTTTAGTTTGAGTTTTTTCAAAACAAAATCAAGAAAATGACTAGGTATTTCTTTGTCGTAATTCAAACGCACATATTGCCCTTTCTTTCTTTGATTGAGACTGCGGGACATTTTCTCTACCACCCCTTTTGACAAATCATCATCCACGTCCAACTCCGCGTCTCTCGTGATTTTCAGCGTATAAGCTTTTGCACTATCAAAACTGAAAATACCAAATACTTTGCGCAGACGGTAACGAATGATATCATCAATAAACATCACGTAATGCTTATTGTCTGCTGATGGGATTTCCACGAATCGCGGAAGGGTGGAGGGCACTTCCATAAGGGCATAGGCTCCGTGTGCCTTATCTGACTTGTAGCCAAGTTCAATAGCTAGATAAAACGAATTGTCGTCAAGTGGTGGAAATACGCTCTTTGAGTTAAGCATAATAGGCACCAAGTAGGGACGAACATTGTTCTCGAAATACTCTTCTACAAATGTTTTCTGGGATGGCTGAAGTTTGGTCTCGTCGATGAAATAGATGCGCTCTTTGCTAAGATCCAAGGTGATTTGCTTGAAAGTCTTATCGAATTTCTCTTGCAGTTTGAAAACACATTCTAAAATTTCGGTTATTGTTTCAGACGGATTGAAGTCCATCGGATCTAAAGCTTTATTTGAAAAGGATATGGCGCGTCGCAAAGTAGCCACACGCACTTTGAAAAATTCGTCCAAATTATTGGAGAAAATACCTAGATATCTCATTCGTGCAATGAGCGGCACTTCTTTATCCTGAGCTTCCTGCAGCACCCTCTCATTGAAAGAGAGCCAAGAAATTTCACGATTTGTATATTCTCTTTTCTTTTTCTCTTGCATACGAATCTTTCTCCAAATAATGTGACTCAAAGTTAGTCCGCTGTTAGGAGTATATGAATTAAATGTGTTCTTTTTTGAACACATTAATGTATGAAAAGAGTCTATGGTTTACTTTCGGGCTCCGTCTGACATTGGTAATATGAAAAATCTTCAGTTTTTTTTCTTGATAAGCGCATTGTTTTTATGCGGGAATGTGGTCGCTCAGAATGTTGTTGTAAGAGATAAAACAACATTGCAGCCGCTAGTTGGAGTGGTTATCACGGATCAGAGTGGAACAAAGTCTTTTCAAACAGATTTTAGAGGATCAGCAGATGTGACCTCTTTCAATGATGGTAGTTTTATTAGTTTCGATTTTGTCGGATACTTCTCAGAAATTACTACTTACAATGACTTGAAGGCTTCTAATTGGACATTACTCATGTCTGAGTCTTCCTATTACATGAAAGAAATTGTAGTAAGCGCCTCTAAATTTGAGGAAAAGGCATCAGATATTCCGCAGCAAGTGCAAGTTGTGAGCAGAAACGACATGCGTTTTTTATCCCAACAAAACAGTGGTGATGTACTTGCTCAAACGGGAAATGTATTTGTGCAAAAAAGTCAGATGGGCGGTGGAAGTCCCATTCTGCGCGGTTTTGAAGCAAACAAAGTCCTTATGGTGATCGACGGTGTTCGCATGAACAATGCGATCTATCGTGGCGGTCACCTTCAAGATATTATTACTATTGATAATAATATTTTGGATAAAATTGAAGTAGTTAATGGTCCTGGATCTGTTGTCTATGGCAGCGACGCACTAGGCGGCGTAATGCATTTCTATACCCGAAATCCGGAGTATTCAAGTGATGAAAAGTTGAATGTAAAAGCTGGAGCTTATGCTCGTTTTTCTTCGGCAAACAATGAGAATACAGGACACCTAGATTTCAATTTGGGTG
>JBIIBU010000122.1:0-5837 GCA_044239235.1 Flavobacteriales bacterium | reverse complement strand
TCTTATTAATTAAGCGTCTAATTCTCCTGCGATCACATTCAAACTACTCAATGTCAGGATCGCGTCTGACAACATTCCACCACGTATCATTTCACCGTATGCTTGATAATAAATAAAGCATGGACGGCGCATGTGCAAACGGAATGGGGTACGACCACCATCACTAATCAGGTAGTAACCCAATTCACCATTTCCACCTTCTACGCTGTGATATACCTCACCTTTTGGAACATCCGTTTCACCCATCACTATTTTGAAGTGATAGATCAACGCTTCCATTTGTGAATACACTTCTTCTTTTGCTGGCAAATAAAATTCAGGAACATCCGCGTGGAAATTTCCTTCAGGAAGATTGTCAATTGCTTGACGAATAATCTTCATACTTTCTACCATTTCGCCCATACGAACCATATAGCGATCGTATGTATCGCCTTTAACACCAACTGGAATGTTGAAGTCAAAATCTTGATACGATGAATATGGATTCATCACACGTACGTCGTAGTCAACACCTGCTGCACGCAAGTTTGGACCTGTCATGCTATACGCTAAAGCACGCTCAGCACTAATAGGACCCGCGCCAACTGTGCGGTCTACGAATATTCTATTGCGCGTAACCAAACGATCAAACTCGTCTAGTGCCGCTGGGAAATCATTTAAGAATGCTTTTACTTTCGCGATAACAGAAGGAGTGAAATCTCTTTCCATTCCTCCTATACGTCCAATGTTTGTAGTCAATCGAGCGCCACAAATTTCTTCGTAGATCTCATAGATTTTTTCTCTCCATTGAAACATATACAAGAAGCCCGAAAGAGCTCCTGAGTCAACTGCGATTACAGTATCACAAACGATATGGTCTGCAATACGCGCAAGTTCCATAATGATCACACGCATGTATTGCGCGCGTTTTGGAACATCGCAACCGATTAATTTCTCTACAGTCATCTGCCAACCCATGTTGTTGATTGGAGAAGAACAATAGTTCAAACGGTCAGTAATGGGAGTGATTTGATTGTATGGGCGACGTTCAGAAAGCTTTTCAAAAGCTCTGTGAATGTATCCAATAGTAGGCTCGTTGTGAACGATGATCTCACCGTCCATCGTCAAGATGTTTTGGAAAATCCCATGCGTTGCTGGGTGAGTAGGACCTAAATTCAGAGTTGAATAGTCCTTCTTTTCTGGCGGAGTGATTGGTGCTTTTTCCACGTTGTGTTCTTGCTTCAAAAGTTATCTTCCAAAATATTTGTCATTCTTATCGTGACGACTTGCATCTTCCAAAGGATATTCCTTGCGAAGAGGGAAGTAGTTCATTTCATCCATGTTGAGGATACGACGCAGATCAGGGTGACCTTTGAATTTGAATCCGTAGAAATCAAAAGCTTCACGCTCCATCCAATTGGCACCGTCGAATAGATCGGTAATGGTAGGAACTTCAAGATCTTTTTCGCTCATGAATGTCTTGATGCGCACTCTTTCATTTGAAGGAAGATTGTGCAACTGATACATCATGGCAAATTCAGCTCCCTTGTTATCCGGAAATTGAATTCCGCAAAGAGTAGTTAGAAAACTGAAACCCATTTCATTTTTCAAAAATTCAATCACTTCGTGCAATTGAGATTTTTTGACAACAACAACAGGAAAGTCGTAATCCATTTGGCTGCTTTCGATAGCCTCGCCAAACTTCGCCGACAATGTTGCTTGTATTTTTTCTAGTAATGCGCTCATCTTATTCTAGGCCGTAGCTGGCAAGCATTTGTTTGTACTCAGGACTTTCACGACGACGAACAGATTCACTGCGCGCTAATTCTTGAATTTTCAAAATTCCGTCGAGAACTTGTTCTGGTCGTGGAGGACAACCAGGAATGTAAACGTCTACAGGAATAACTCGGTCTATTCCTTGAAGTACGCTGTAAGTGTCAAAAATTCCACCACTTGATGCACATGCGCCCATGCACAAAACCCACTTAGGTTCTGCCATTTGCTCATACACTTGACGAAGAATCGGAGCCATTTTTTTAGAAATGGTTCCCATTACCATCAGCAAGTCTGCTTGACGTGGTGAAAAGCTCATACGCTCTGATCCAAAGCGAGCTAAGTCATAGTGAGAAGCCATGGTAGCCATGAATTCAATACCACAACAAGATGTAGCAAACGGCAACGGCCAAAGCGAATTAGCTCTAGCCATACCTACAGCCTTATCTAGACTTGTGGCAAAAAATCCCTGACCTTCCAAACCTTCAGGCTGATACTTTGGATGAATATCTACTGATGTTTCCATGCTATTTAAAGTTTGTTCCATTCAATTCAACATAAAGAATGGTTCAATGTTCTTATTATTCCCAATTCAATGCTCCGCGACGAATGACGTAAATCAAACCTACAATCATCAATCCCATAAACGAAAACATTTCAAGAAGTCCAAATACTCCAAGCTCACGGAAATTTACCGCCCATGGGTACATGAAGATGACCTCTACGTCAAACAAAACGAAAAGAATTGCAACAAGAAAATACTTGATTGAAAAAGGTGAACGAGCATTGCCCTGCGATTCAATTCCGCACTCAAATGCCTCTTGCTTGATTTTGGTCTTGCGTTTTGGGCCTAGCCAATGTGTAAGAACCATTACGGTAACTACAAATCCTAATGCCACAACGGCCATTAATACAATTGGGAAATATTCCCAAAGATGTGATGTAGAAGTCTCCATGCAGTTTGACTTTTGGTTTAAAAGCGTCGCAAAATTATAAGCCCAAATCAGATTTCCCGACTTTTGGCTTATTTAGTTTTATTCTAAAGACCGAGAAGTACTTCCTCAGCCGTTTTTCCTCCGAAAATTAGTCTCTCTGGGTTTTCAAGCATGTCCTTCACTTTTACAAGGAAGCCAACGCTTTCACGACCATCGATGATGCGGTGATCATAGCTCAATGCCACGTACATAATCGGACGAATTACGATTTGACCGTTCTCTACTACCGCGCGTTCCACGATGTTGTGCATTCCAAGAATTGCACTTTGAGGAGGATTGATAATTGGAGTTGAAAGCATTGAACCAAACACACCACCATTGGTAATTGTGAATGTTCCGCCTGTCATATCGTCTACCGTGATTTTTCCATCACGTGCTTTTTTAGCTACATCGCCAATGCTCTTTTCAATTTGAGCTAATGACATCGTCTCTGCGTTGCGAATAATCGGAACCATCAATCCTTTCGGTGTTGATACAGCTACTCCCACATCACAGTAGTCATGATAAATAATTTCTGTGCCGTCGATTTGAGCATTTACAGATGGGAAATGATGCAATGCCTCGCACACCGCTTTGGTGAAAAAGGACATAAACCCTAAACCTACTTGGTGTTTTTCTTTGAAAACGTCTTTGTATTTCGCTCTCAAATCCATGATAGGCTTCATATTGACCTCATTGAAGGTCGTAAGCATTGCAGTGGTATTCTTTACAGAAACCAAGCGCTCAGCTACTTTTTTGCGAAGCATAGTCATCTTCTCTCGGTGCGAATCGCGACTTCCGCCCCACTGAGGAACATTAGAAGCGTCGATGCCACCAGCCAAAGCTGATAGTACATCGCCTTTGAGAATGCGCCCACCAGGACCACTTCCTTTTACTTGTGAAGATGAAAGATTATTCTCTGCCATCATCTTGCCAGCTGCAGGAGATGGTAGACCTGCCGCATGCGATGGCGCAGATGCAGGCATTGGGTTAGGAGCAGTAGCTTCTGCAGCTTTCGGTGCAGCCGCCTTTGGGGCTTCTTGCTTTGGCGCTTCTGGAGCACCCGCTGGTTTCGCAGCGTCTGTGTCTATTGCACAAACCACATCTCCAACAGCCACTGTATCGCCAGCTTCAGCCTTGATGGTGATAACACCAGCAGCCTCAGCAGCCAACTCCAATGTTGCTTTGTCAGAATCAATTTCGGCAATTACTTGACCGTTTGATACGTAATCACCATTCTTTACCAGCCAATTAGCAATTTGTACTTCGCTAATGGATTCGCCCGGACTGGGCACCTTCATGTCGATAATCGGCATAGCCTGTTCCTTTAAATTTCTTCGTGCGAAATTGCAACTAAAATCAATGCAATCGACATGTTTTAATAGACTTATTCAACCTTTTTTACACGAAATTGTACTTAAAAGAAAAAACCTCCCTCGTTTACACAAGGAAGGTTTTTTTATTTCGGCACTTAGGTGCCTATTTTATTGAATTATGCATTCACTTTGGAATAGCCCAAAAGTCTGTTCAACATGTCTTGATGTCTACGCTCATGCACTTTTGGTGATCCCGCAGCCGGCGACGCGCTCGCAGGTGGAGAAATCAAATCCAAATTGTCTTTGCGCATCATTCGCATCATGTATGACCATGGACCCATATTCTCTGGCTCTTCTTGAACCCAAACTAATTTCGCACTTTTTGGATACTTAGCCAACACTGCACGAAGTTGCTTTTCTGGGAATGGGTACAATTGCTCTAAACGAATAGCCGCAATGTTCTCCCCGGTGCCCATTTTTTCTTTTTGTTCAAGAATATCAAAATACACTTTACCACTGCAAAGCGCAATTGTATCAATCTCTTTCACATTTGCAACTGTATCATCAACTACTTCTGTGAAATTCCCTTTAGCCATATCAGCCAATGATGACACTGCTTTTGGATAGCGAAGTAATTTCTTTGGAGTAAATACAATAAGCGGTTTGCGAAAATCTCGCTTCACTTGTCTTCTCAACAAGTGGAAGAAGTTTGCAGGTGATGTCACATTACAAACTTGCATATTGTTTTCTGCGCACAATTGAAGGAAACGCTCTAGACGACCGCTACTGTGCTCTGAACCTTGACCTTCGTATCCATGAGGCAAGAACATAGCAAGGCCATTCATGGTGCCCCATTTATCTTCTGCGGCACTCAAGAATTGGTCGATGATGATTTGAGCTCCATTGTTGAAGTCACCGAATTGTGCTTCCCAAATAGTTAATCCCTGTGGTGTTCCGAAGGCATAGCCATAATCGAATCCAAGAACACCATACTCGCTAAGCAAACTATTATAAATAGTCAATTTAGCTTGCTTGTCTGATATAGAATTTAGGGTAATGAATTCTTTCTCCTGATCTTCATCTGTTTTAACCACAGCGTGTCTGTGAGAGAATGTACCGCGCTCTACGTCTTGACCGCTAATGCGCACAGGATGACCTTCTTCAAGAAGAGTGGCGTAAGCCAAAAGCTCACCCATCGCCCAATCCAACTTATCCGATTCGATCATCTTTTGACGATCCTCAAAAACCTTTTCTGTCTTTTTGAAATACTTTTCGCCAGCTGGCAAAGTCGCAATCTTCTTGGCAATTTCTGTCAATTTCTTCTTATCAACTCCTGTAATTGGAGAGGCCTCAAAGTCCTTGTCTGTCGCCTTGCGAATGCCTTTCCACGTTTCTTCTAAGAAGTGTTTCACATAGGTCTGTGACGCTAACTTTGATTTTTCAAAACAGCCTTCTAAATGATCTTCAAATGCTTTTTTTACTTGATCTGCATAAGCTTGATCTATTGTGCCTTCAGTAATCAAACGATTCATGTAAATCTCACGCAAACTTGGGTGAGATGCAATCAATTTGTAAAGGGTTGGCTGCGTAAATTTCGGCTCATCGCCTTCGTTGTGACCGTATTTGCGATAACCTAAAAGGTCAACAAATACGTCCATTTGATAGCGCTGTCTGTATTCTAAAGCTAGATCCATAACGCGCACTACAGCTTCAATATCATCTGCATTAACGTGGAAAATAGGACACAAGGTCGTCTTCGCTACGTCAGTACAATAAATGGATGTTCTTGCATCAA
>JBIIBU010000110.1:0-6247 GCA_044239235.1 Flavobacteriales bacterium | reverse complement strand
TTGAGCAAAAATATAGGAAGTGCTCACATTTATTTTAGGAAGAAAACCATCAGCAGGATTGCGAATTTCGAATACTTCTTTAGGATTGTAATTCAAATTGCGACCTTGCTTGTAGCGTAAATTACTATTCGTATTTCTATCGCCAACTACTTTCACAGGATTCTCCACGCGCACTGTGCCGTGGTCTGTGGTAATGATGAGTTTGCAATTATTCTCAGCAATTTTTTTAATAATATCTAAAAGCGGAGAATGATCAAACCAAGATGACGTAATCGAACGGTATGCAGGTTCATCATCAGCAAGTTCTTTGATAACCTCCATTTCCGTGCGGGCGTGACTGAGCATATCCACAAAGTTGTAGACAATAAAGTTTAATTTATTCGTCATCAAATTTGAGAAATTATCAGAGAGCTTTTTACCTGCAGCGAGCTGAGTAATTTTATTGTAACTCCATTTGATGTCGAATCCAAGGCGCTTCAATTGAGCTGCCATCAACTCTTCTTCGTGCATATTTTTTCCACCCTCATCTTCTTCATTTTTCCAAAGGTTGGGATGCATTTTTTCAATTTCACTTGGCATCAATCCCGCAAAGAGAGCGTTGCGTGCGTAGTGCGTTGCGGTAGGTAGAATGCTGAAAAATATTTCTTCTGAATCAACTCGAAAATATTCTTTCAAGCGTGGCGCAATGGTTTTCCATTGATCCCAGCGTAAGTTGTCGATTACTAATACAAAAGTAGTTTCGCCACTATTTGCTTTGATTACTGGTGCTATTTTATTCTTTACCAAAGTGTGCGACATAATTGGAGCAATAGCCGCGTTTTTTAACCATCCGAGATAGTTATTCTTTATGAATTTCGAGAATTGATCATTTGCTTCTTGGCGCTGTGATTTGAAAATTTCAGTCATTCCTTCATCAGTCGTGCTCTGCAATTCCATGCTCCAATGCACTAATTTTCTGTAGAAATCAGACCATTCTTCGGCATCCATCCTGTCGCCTAGACGCATCGAAATTTCACGAAATTCTTGTCTATAATCACTGGTTGTTTTTTCACTAACCAAACGCTTTTCATTCAAATTTTTCTTTAGAGAAAGAAGAATTTGGTTAGGATTTACTGGTTTAATGAGGTAATCAGAAATCTTTGAACCAATGGCATCCTCCATGATTTGTTCTTCTTCACTCTTCGTAATCATTACCACTGGAAGTGTTGGATCGATGGTTTTAAGTTCTTGTAAAACTTGCAATCCACTGAGGCCAGGCATGTTTTCATCTAAGAAAACAATGTCGAAGAATTTCTCACGAACGAGGTCAATGGCGTCTCGGCCATTATTGACTGTTGTTAGGTTATATCCTTTTTGTTCTAAGAAGATGATATGTGGTTTGAGCAAATCAATTTCATCATCCGCCCAGAGTATGCGTTCGTTAGCCATTTTGTCTATTTGAGGGTAAAGCTACTAATGTTATTGATATGTCTGTCAGCAGCGGTCTCTTGAACCAATTTTCCTTAGTAATATTGCATCACCATGCAAAATGAAGAACGCAAAGCGAATAAGCGAAAAATTATCAATGATCCTGTCTACGGGTTTGTGACCTTTCGTCACGATCATTTGTTGGATTTGATTGATCATCCCTACTTCCAGAGACTGCGCAGAATCGCGCAATTGGGACTTTCATACCTCGTATATCCAGGTGCTGTGCACAATAGATTTCAGCATGCTATTGGTGCTTTGCATTTGATGCAAAATGCGATTGAAGAGATACGATACAAAGGCCACGTGATTACAACTGAAGAAGAATTGGGTTGTCTTTGTGCAATCCTTTTTCATGATATCGGCCACGGACCTTTCAGTCACGCCCTAGAACATTCTATCGTAGACAAAGTGCAACACGAGCAGATTAGTGCTTTTCTAATGGAAAAACTAAATGCCGAATATGAAGGTAAATTCACTTTAGCAATAGATATTTTCAATAATAGATACCACAAGAAATTCTTACATCAGTTGGTAAGCAGTCAGCTTGATATGGATCGTCTGGACTATTTAGCGAGAGATAGTTTCTTTAGTGGAGTAGTAGAAGGACAGGTGGGAAGTGAGCGAATTATCAAAATGCTTGATGTAGTAAACGATGAATTGGTGGTAGAAGAAAAGGGTATTTATTCAATAGAAAAATTCATTGTTGCTCGTCGTTTTATGTACTGGCAGGTATATTTACACAAGACAGTCTTAAGTGCTGAGTTTATGCTTGTAAATGCACTTCGTCGCGCTAAGTTCCTTGCTGAGCAAGGGGAAACAGTGTTCTGCTCGCCAGCGCTTTATTATTTCTTGTATAATAAAATCGGTCAAGAAGATTTTGAGAATGGAGCAGAGGCTATCGACAATTTCGTTCAGTTAGACGACTTCGATATTATGGGAGCCATTAAAGTTTGGCAGTTCCATGAAGATAAGGTCCTGTCTGAACTTTCAAAAGGAATAGTAAATCGTTCATTATTCAAAATAGAAATGTCGCGCGAAACAGTCGATACAGCGCGCATTACAAAGAAGGTAGAAGAGCTTTCGCAAAAGATGAATATTACAAAAGAGGAGGCTTCTTATTTTGTAATAAGTGATCAGGTATACAACAGAGCGTACAACGTAAAAACCGATGTCATCAAAATTAAAATGAAGGATGGAAGTACTTTAGATGCAGCGCAAGCAAGTGATCACCTCAACCTTCAAGCTCTAAGCGAATCAGTGCAAAAGTATTTCCTAGCCTATCACCGGTAACCAACGACCAACGACCAACGACCGACGACTGGTGACTAGAGACTAGTGACTAATTCTTATTATTTACTACCTAAAGCTTACAGCCTATAGCCTAAATAGCGATTTCCTCTGCTTCTTTATCAAAGAAATGATACTCGAGAAGTTCGGATGAAGTGGACGCTTCAACGGCTATTTTGATACCGTATTTCTTACGCCATTTTTTGATTATGCTGTTGAACCAGCCTTTTGTGAGATATGCTTCTACCATTTGGTGAACCACAAGACGAATCTCTTTGTGATTACCGCTTTCACTAAGGAATCGAACACTGTTTTCGATTTCATCGGTGAATAGTACTGAAGCTTGAACAACGCCTTTACCACCGCAGCTTGGACACTTTTCAGTGGTCACTACTTTGGTAACAGGTTTTACTCTTTCACGAGTAATTTCTACAACACCGAATTTACTTGGAGCAAGCACATTGTGCTTCGCTTTATCATCAGACATGAAATCGCGAATTGCATCATGGAGTTTGCGTTGATTGTCGCGGTTTTGCATATCGATAAAATCGATGCAAATGATTCCGCCCATATCACGTAAGCGAAGCAGGCGTGCTACTTCTTTAGCACATTCGATATTGGTTTGAAGCGCATTCTCTTCTTGATCTTTCACAGTAGCATTCTTGCGATTACCACTATTGATATCAATGACGTGCATGGCTTCAGTGTGCTCTACTATAAGGTAGGCGCCACTTTTAAGATTGACTTGTTTCCCGAAGGAGGCTTTGATTTGTTTATGAATGCTGAATGCATCAAACAAATCAGGTACTTTATGAAACTTAACGATATTTTCCTGCGAAGGAGCAATCGATTTCATATATCCACGAACCATGGCAGCCACTTGTTCGTCGTTGACATGGATATTGGTGAAATTATCAGTTAGCAAATCACGAATAACTGATGAAGTCTTGTCGATTTCACCAAGAATTCGTTGAGGAGCTCGAGCGTTTTTAAGCGTCTTGTACATTTCTTCCCAGCGCTTAACGAGATCATTGAGATCTTGATCAAGTTCTGAAACGCTCGTTCCTTCAGCCTGGGTGCGAATAATGACCCCCATGTTAGACGGTCTAATACTGTGCATTAATTTTCTCAAACGATCTCTTTCAGGCTCATCAGTAATGCGCGATGAAAGGGAAACTTTATTTGAGAATGGAACTAATACAAGGTATCTGCCTGCAATTGTGATTTCAGAAGTGAGGCGTGGACCCTTCGCAGAGATGGGTTCTTTCGCAACTTGAACTGGAATCACGTTGGCTTGTCCCATAACATCTTTGATCTTTCCTTCTTTATGAATATCCTGTTGTAGCGGGAAACTCATAAGGTCAGCGGATTTCTGTTCGCCACTAATAGTCATTCTTGTGAAATGATTTAGTGAACCGAACTGAGGCCCTAGATCCAGGTAGTGAAGGAAGGCATCTTTTTCGTAGCCGACATCCACAAATGCAGCATTCAAGTGAGGAATCATCTTCCTCACTCTGCCTAAATAGACATCACCTACTGCAAATTGCTGGTTACGTTGTTCACGATGTAACTCGACCAGCGCTTTATCATTCAATAAGGCAATGTCCACTCCGGTTGGAGTAGCATTTATGACCAATTCTGCATTCAATGGGAATGGGCTTGGAATGGATAAAAAACGAGATTGGAGTGGATATAACTATCCACCCTTAGATTGAAATCTAAGCGGTCGGAGGGTAGATTGAAACACCGAAATGGATTAATTTACCCAGCGACCCACATTAAGACGCGCAATTACTAGCGAACCTTCTTCTTGTGACGATTCTTTCTTAGACGCTTCTTTCTTTTGTGAGTAGCCATTTTATGGCGCTTTCTTTTCTTACCGCAAGGCATTTGTTCTACGGGTTTAGTTTTGTTTCTATTCTATTTATAAACTCATTAACTCGGTTCACCACAATGGTGTCGCTGTTATGTCTTAGTAGTTGTTCGTAATGCTTTTTAGCATCTACCAATAATCCCAATGATTCTTCGGTCTGAGCTGAAAAGAGCAACGCAAAATTATTGGTCGAATCTATTTCAATTCCCTTTCTGAAGTCCGCAAGGGCTTTTGTAGTGTCTTGCATTCCTGCATACAGTCCTCCGCGATCTATGTACGCGGCGATATATGTAGGATCAATTGATATAACAGTATTGAATCGAGCTAGTGCTTTATCCAACTGTTGCGATTTTACTGCAAATACACCTAACCAATACTGTGCATCGATATTCGTAGAGTCCTTTGAAACTAAATCTCTTAAAATGGTAATCCCTTCCATGGGGTTGGGGCCGTTAACTAGATCAATTGCTTGAGCTAGTTTCAGAGAATCAGCATCCATAGGCTTATTTACTTTCTCAAGTACAGAAGCTGGCTGTTTTGGTAATACTAAAAAAAGAACGAGGAGCCCAAGGCTCAATGATAAAAGAACTATGAGACCAGTCTTATTAGACATGCTCAGCTACTTTCACTTTTTCTTTCACAGAATCTACAAACTCCTTAGCAGGTTTGAATGCAGGTACATAGTGAGCTGGGATAGTTACACTTGTCTTAGCCAAGATGTTTCTTCCAAGCTTCTCAGCACGCTTCTTAACAATGAAGCTACCGAAACCACGTAGGTAAACGTTTTCACCGTTTTCCATTGAGTTTTTCACGGTAGTCATAAATCCTTCAACAATTGCCAGCACGTCTTCTTTGCTGATTCCAGTTTTGTTGGAGATGTCTGTCACGATATCTGCCTTCGTCATCTTTCCTTAGGTTTTTATTGAGTATTAATGAATATTCGCTATTAATTTGGGGGCGCAAATATAGTGTAGAACATCCAAATTCAATGCGTTGTTTTTCCGAGTGTTAGCTTTTTTTTATCTTTTCTATGAATTTTAGTAAGAATCTTATCAACTGGTACGCCCAAAACAAGCGCGACCTGCCATGGAGGGAAACCACTGATCCTTATAAGATTTGGCTATCCGAAATCATTCTCCAACAGACGCGTGTAGATCAAGGAATGTCCTACTACCACAAATTTGTTGACCATTACCCAACAGCAAACGATTTGGCAAATGCTCCGGAAGACGATGTTCTGCGCGATTGGCAAGGATTGGGCTATTATAGCAGGGCAAGGAACCTCCACGCCTCGGCAAAAGTGATTCGTGACTCGTATAGTGGACAATTTCCGAATACTTATGATGAAATACTTCAACTAAAGGGTGTCGGTGCCTACACTGCAGCCGCAATTTCTTCATTCGCTTATGGTTTCGTAAAACCAGTGGTCGATGGAAATGTTATGCGCGTTTTATCCAGGGTTTTTGGCGTCACCGACCCAATTGACTCAAAGGAGGGGATTTCTAGAATCAACGAAATAGCTTTAGAATTAATAGAAATTAAAGACCCGGCGACCTATAATCAAGCCATAATGGAGTTTGGGGCTATTCAATGCACTCCTAAGAAACCAAATTGTTT
>JBIIBU010000109.1:0-6321 GCA_044239235.1 Flavobacteriales bacterium | reverse complement strand
AGCTAAGTAATGAGGCTTCTGAGAAGTTTCAATTACTTTCAGATCGAGATTCTATTTTGACGAATGGTTCTTATGCTAAAGCAGTTTCATTTAAGGCTCCAGGAGCTACAATAACATTCGCTACGACTGGGAGTAAGGCAAAGAATAATTCTAAGTATATTATTTCTTTGAATATTGCGGACGGAGTTAATTCAGCAAAGATTGAAACCCCTCAAGAAACTAAAAGTGGTGTGACGGGTTTATATGAATCCATGTATACAAGAGCACTAACTCAGAAAAGTACAACTGAGCAAGTTGTTTCCAAGGATGGATTGGCATGCAAGAAGTCACGATTCACAATGGGTATGGGTTTTTACAGATTTCCTCAGTATAATAAGGTGAATGGTGTGCTCCAAACTCCAGAATATGAAGAAGGACTAATTGCCCTAAATCTAGGTTTCGAGATTAGTAAATCTCCAGAGATGAAGTTTAAGAATGGTTTCTACACCAATACACGCTTGGATTTAAATTGGACTTCTTTTACAGATATGCAAGCCTATTATTATACTGAAGATGCGAGCGGATATGTTACCAATATGGAAAGTATTTATTTGACCAAACACTACATGACTTTCGGGATGATTTCGGAGGTTAGGTGGCGTAAAGAATCTTTTTTGATGTGTTTTGCTCCAGGTTTAAATTGGAATCGAGGCAATTATGAAGATGGATTGGATTACGCAAACAGCTTTGCAGGAGTTGTTCAAATGGGCGAGTACTTGCAACATAATTTTAAATCAAAAAGAACAAATATGGACTCCACATTTCTCCGATTTGGATTCGAACAATTTTTCTCGGTGGGATCTGGTTACATAGGACAATTTGCAATAACCTTAGGAATTTAAGAAAATGAAGAAAATAGCATTACTTTTAGTTACAGCAATCACAATGGTAATTGTGGGATGCACAAAAGAAGGGACACTCGATATTGAAGCAATCGAGGAGAAACTTTATGGCGAGCAGGATTTGGGTAGTTATACGCCAAGTTATTGCACCGACCAATATGAAGGTCCAAATGACAACATCGATATCCAATTGAATGTTTTTTGTCAAGCTGCTTATGCCTATTTGTGTCTTGATGGTTTGGCCCCAGATTCACCTCAAGTGTCGGGCAATTGTGCCTACTATAATGATTTGAATGAAAGTTCTACACCTTGTCCATATTGTCAATAGAACATGACTAACACTGTTTTTTTAAGAATCCTGACAGCGATGCTGTTGGGATTTCTTTTTTTTATGAATTACAGATTGCAAAATCGTATTTCAGATTTGGAGCATTTGCTTATGGAGAAGTCTCGCCGAACTTCCTTCAACTTGAAGACGGATGACAAGCCGAGAATTGGCGCGATAGATTCTCAAATAGAAGTCTTAGTTTTTAGTGATTATACTTGTCCGCATTGCAATGAGCTCTATTCTCAGATAGAAACATTGCGCAAGGATTACATAGACACCAAGAAAGTAAGTTTTGTCTTTTATTCGTATCCTTTAATGTCACATCAGAATAGTCAGTTGTTTGCTGCGGTGTCGAAGTACGGTCATTCGATCAAGAATTTTGAACCCTTTTATCACCGGTTGTTTCAAAAACACGACAGTCTGAATCTCGAAAATATCGCACATGAGTTTGTCGATTTGGTTCCTGATACGAATCAATTTAAGAATCGAATTACGCAATCGCATCAGCCTGAAATAGACAAGGATATTCAAATAATTAAGGACTTTCAAATTAAGGGGTCACCGGCTTTTATCATCAATGATCAGCTTCATGTTGGCTTAAAGACAGAGGCGAATATGCGATCTACGATTGAGTCTGCGTTGTTGGCTGTTGGCTTTTAGCTTTTGGCTATTAGGTAGTAGGTTATAGGTAGTAGGTAACTAGTCACTAGTCACCGGTCGTTGGTCACTAGTCACTAGTAACCAGTCGTTGGTCACTGGTCGTTGGTCACTGCGCTTCTACATTCTTCCCGCGATAATCTCCTCTACTACCAGAGGGTCGAGTAGAGTGGAGGTGTCGCCGAGAGAACTTATTTCTCCTTCTGCGACTTTGCGCAGAATTCGTCGCATGATTTTGCCGCTTCTTGTTTTAGGCAAACCGCTTACAAATTGAATCTTGTCGGGCTTGGCAATTCTTCCAATGTGCTCTACCACACTCTCCACAATTTCATCGCGCGTATGATTATTGCCCTCTTCTATATGATCTAAAATAACATAGGCATAGATGCCCTGGCCCTTTACATCATGAGGGTATCCTACAACGGCACTCTCAATGACTTTCTTATTTTGATTGATGGCGTTTTCAATTTCTGCAGTTCCAAATCGATGTCCGCTTACGTTGATTACATCATCGACACGGCCGAGTAGTCTGTACATTTCATTGTCTTCTCTGCGTGCACCATCTCCTGTAAAATACAAATCTTTGTATGTAGCAAAATAGTTGATCCTGTATCGCTCATGATCTCCGTATGTAGTGCGAATCATGGATGGCCATGGGAATTTAATGCATAGATAGCCTTCAACACCATTGTCCTTTATCTCTTTTCCTTCCGTGTCAACGAGCATAAGTTGAATGCCCGGTAGTGGCTGACCTGCATACGATGGTTTTTCTTGAGAAATTCCTGCAAGACCTGATATCATAATGCCTCCAGTCTCGGTCTGCCAATAGGTGTCTACTATTGGACAACGACCTTTGCCTACGTGAGTGTGATACCAATGCCACGCCTCCTCGTTTATAGGTTCTCCAACAGATCCCAATACTTTTAATGAGTGAAGACTGTATGCAAGAACGTGATCAATTCCGCTTGCCATCAATGCACGTATTGCAGTTGGCGCTGTATAGAAAATATTGACGTTGTGTTTGTCAATGACTTGCCAAAATCTTCCTGGGTCTGGAAATGTAGGTACACCCTCAAACATCACGGATGTTGCTCCTTGTAGAAGCGGCCCGTAGATGATATAACTATGCCCTGTGATCCAACCAATATCTGCAGTGCACCAATAGACGTCGTTTTCTTTGTATTGAAATACGTTGGCAAATGAGTAACCGGCATAGACCATATAGCCGCCACACGTATGCACCACACCTTTTGGTTTGCCAGTGCTTCCGCTAGTATACAAGATGAATAATTCATCCTCACTATCCATTTCTTCTGCAGCACCCTGATCGGTGCAATGCATCAACTCATTGTGATACCAAACATCGCGACCTGTCATCATATTGACAGGCCAATTAAGACGATTTACAACAAGCACCTTTTGTACGCTTGGACAATTTTCCAGTGCTTCATCAACGACTGATTTTACAGGTATTTGTTTGGCACCTCTATTTAAACCATCTGATGTAATTACATGGGAACATTCAGAATCGTTTATTCTATCAGCAACACTGTTGGCACTGAAACCCGCAAATACAACGGAGTGTATCGCTCCAATTCTTGCACATGCTAATGTTGCGAATGCCAATTCAGGTATCATTGGTAGATAGATACAAACGCGATCTCCTTTTTTCACACCCATGTTTTTCAAAACATTCGCCATGCGACAAACATGCGAGTGCAATTCACGATAGGTGAAATGAAGTGATGATTCTTTCGTGTCATTCGGTTCCCAAACGAGTGCGGTTTTATTGCCGCGTTGTTCGAGATGACGATCAAGACAGTTCTCTGTAATGTTTAGTTTACCGCCAATAAACCATTTGACATTGGGCTCTGTAAAATTCCATTCCAGGGTCTTCTCCCATTTTCTTTTCCAGTGGTAATGGTCGGCTATTTCTGCCCAAAATTCTTCAGGTTTTTCAACGCTCTTCGCGTAAACCTCTTTGTATTCTTCGACTGATGTGATTTGGAAGGTCATGTTGTTGGCTTTTGGCTTTAAGCTTTAGGTTGTAGGCTTTTGGCTTTAGGCTTTAGGCTTTAGGCTTTAGGCTTTAGGCTTTAGGCTTTAGGCTTTTGGGGAATGAAAGGTAGAAAAAAAATGAATGCCCGTCACTAGTCACTTGTCGTTGCTCACTATTATGCGGTCACTATTCTGCAATGGCAGAAAAACGAAAAAGAAAAACGGTCGCCCCGCAGGACAACCGTTTCAATATTCCAATAGCTTATAGCCTATAGCTTATAACTTACGGCTTAAAGCCAACAGCCAATAGCTTATCGCTTAAAACTCTCCGCCATCTTCAATGCTGAATACAAATTCACCACCTTGCCGGATTTAGAAAGCTTGCCGAATTTTACTTTTTTGGTTTCTGAGCCCGGAAGTGTTACCATTTGTTTTTTGTAATCTGTTCCGCTCTCAATTAATATTGTTTTTACTTGTTGCGCTGTGAGTTCTGGATACAACGACCAAACTGTTGCGGCAACACCAGCTAGTACTGGAGCAGCCATACTTGTTCCGCTATTGTTTTGGTATTTAGAACCAGGAACTGTGCTATAAATATCTACTCCTGGTGAAAAGATGTCTACGCTCTTTTTACCGAAGTTGCTAAACTCAGCAGCAAGTGTTGAAAGTTCTGGACCGCTTGCACCAACTTCAATCCATGTGCTGCACTCGCCACCATCACTATATTTTTTCGTAGGGAAATTGTCGCTCTTATCTAGATTCTTGTTGTCGTTTCCTGCGGCATGAATTAGAAGTACACCTTTGCTTTCAGCATATTTTACGGCATCATCAACTACATTTTTATTTGGAGAGTATGATTTACCAAAACTCATGTTGATCACTTTCGCGCCATTGTCCACAGCATAGCGAATTGCGTTTGCAACGTCTTTGTCGCGCTCATCGCCCGCTGGAACGCATCGAATAATCATCAATTCAGCAGACTTACAAATGCCATCCATTCCGATGTCATTGTGAGTTGCGCCGATAATACCACCTACGTGTGTTCCGTGATCTGCTTCTGGACCATCAATGTGATTATTGCCGTAGAATTGCTCACGCACATTGCTATAATCATCACCTACGATTGAACGCGGATCGAAGTCGAGGTTATATGAATATTTCAATGTCTCTTCAACTTGTTTTCTCCAATTATCAATTTCTCCCAAGATCCCAGTTTCCATGCAAGTAAGAATCAGTCCCTTTGACATATTGGTATCTTCGTCGGTGGACTCGATACGAAGTACATCTTCTTTTGTGTAATTTTCTTTTCCAGTCCATCGAATCATCATTTTATGTGCCCGTTGATATGACATGTAGAATTGATCAAATACAGCCTTATCACCCCTAGCATTAGCTAAACGCTCTTCGTATTGTTTTTGAAAACGAAGGTATTTTTCATAGTCAGCCTTATCTTCTTTCGAAATGCCATCAGCTGTTTTACCGTCAAAACGATCTTTTAAGCCTTTATAGACACGTGTAAATTCAAGGTTGTCTTGCGCTACATCACCTTCTTTTCCGCCGATGAATGACCAGCCGTGCATATCATCGATGTAGCCATTTTTATCATCATCAATTCCATTGCTTGGAATTTCATCTGTGTTTGTCCAAAGGTTGGACTTCAAGTCAGGATGAAACGTTTCTGTTCCGCTATCGATAACAGCAACGACTACAGGCGCTTGTTTTTTACCATTAATAATGTCCATGTATGCTTTCGCGGCAGAAACGCCAGGTAGCCCATCCACAGCGTAATCCGCATTCTGCCATTGTTTGTCAATGCCGACTTGGGCGTTTGATACTTCTTGAGAAATTGAGGCTGTGCTCAATCCTAAGAAAAGGAGAAAAATTCCGGTCTTTAAAAATCTTTTGTTCATTTTATATCTACTTTACGGGTCTAAGAAAAGAGGATTTTGCTGAATATTGTAACCGTTCGTGTAAAAGCATAAAAAAAAACCGACGATTCAGGGGTTTATTTTAACTAACAACTAAACTTTCCTGATTCAGTAGAATCTCTACTATATTCAGGCCGAGACACATTTTGTCTCAGAAGAAAAAGGTGGATTTGTTTTATGACAAAAGTATCACGAACCAAAATTTAAGTAATTTGAAGAGAATAGTCATAATAGAAGATGAGTCTAATATCGCAGAGCTTTTGGCTCTGCATTTAATTGACATAGGTTGCCAGTCTACTCATTTTGTAGATGGGGAAGAGGGATGCAAATATGTCCTTGCGAACAAACCTGATTTATTGGTACTCGATATCAATTTGCCAGGTAAGAATGGACTCGAAATCTGCAAGGAGATTCGCGATAACGGAATGAATGTACCGATCATCATGCTCACTGCAAGAACTGAGGAGGAGGATAAAATTACAGGTCTTGAACTCGGAGCGGATGATTATATCACAAAACCTTTTAGCAT
>JBIIBU010000107.1:0-6384 GCA_044239235.1 Flavobacteriales bacterium | reverse complement strand
ATTGTCTGTGGAATTCGTCGTTTCAGCAGTTTCAGTAGTTTCAACAGTATTTGTTTCCGTTGTACTAGTATCGTCTGGTTGAGTTGTATCAGTGCTAGTTGCAGCTACAGCATCAGTCTTAGTTACCATAACTTGAACAGCGGATACTTTATAATCCACACGCTCATTGTCATTTATATAAGAGAATGTTCCTCTAACTTCATATTTGCCAGAGAAATTAGGATCGCATTCTAAATAGTAGGACACCTTAAATGTTTGCTCGGTAGGCAATGTCATCCAAACAAAGCGCACTTTCTTTTCTGAGAATGTAAAAGATGCTCCTGCTGTCTCAGCCGGAGTAGCAATAAAACCCTCAGGAAATACAATTTCCATTTTAGCAAAACCTTGTACGTCGGCTTTGTCGATAGACACCTCCACCAAAACCTTCTCTCCTGGAGAGAGCGTGGCTGGCGCCATGTTTTGAATTGTAATCTCACTTACAGAAAAGAAGTGAAGAAAAAACAATCCAATAAAGTTTATTAGCATCAAAGGTAGTTTGAGCATGGTCGATGTCTCGGTTAACTGGTTAATTCCCGTTTCCAAAATTGAATACAATAGAATGACCATTCGGTATTATATTTTCTAATTGCAAACAGTGTAATGTGAATTGTTTGGAAACTATTCTCCACCTTTGCACTGTGTCATGGAACATTCACATAAAAGGTTTTCTTGCATACTTGCGATTAGAAAAATCGCTCTCTAAGAATTCTATTGAAGCATATGAACGCGATGTACAAAAGCTCAAATCCTTTTCTGAAACATTCTCCCCACCACTTTCTCCAACACATATTTCTCAGAAAGAAATTAGACTGTTTATCAAATGGATAACTGAACTTGGTTTAAGCGCTACTTCACAAGCCCGGATCTTATCCGGACTCAAAGCTTTTTTCGAATTTCTAGTTATTGAAAAAGAAATAAAAGAAGATCCAATGGAGTTTATTGAGGCTCCACGCATAGGCAGAAAACTTCCAGATGTTCTGAGCATTGAAGAGATGGAAAATATTCTTTCTTCTATTGACATGAGTAGAAAAGATGGACACCGTAATCGTGCGCTGCTAGAATTACTTTACAGTTGTGGTCTTCGTGTTTCTGAATTAGTAGACACCAAAGTTTCTCAGATATATTTCGATGAAGGATTTATTCGAGTAATTGGTAAGGGCAATAAAGAGAGATTAGTGCCTGTAGGGGATGTTGCTTTAAATTTTCTAAATCATTACATAAAAGGAGATAGAGTTCATCTCAATATACAGCCTGTCCATGAAGATTATGTTTTTCTAAATTTACGTGGCAAACGACTTACACGCATGACCGTATTTAATGTAATACGAGAACATGTGGTAAAATGTGGAATTCAAAAAAGCATAAGTCCTCACACCTTCCGACACTCCTTCGCTACGCATTTGGTTGAAGCAGGCGCCGATTTACGTGCTGTGCAAGAAATGCTTGGTCATGCCAGTATTACCACAACAGAAATCTACACACATCTTGACCGTCATCGACTGAAAGAGGAGATACTTTCCTTTCACCCTCGTTACAAAAAATAGTTGCTACCTTTCGCAAATGAAGACAATTGCGGTTTGTAGTAGACTGACATCTACGTTGTTCCTTGTGCTCATTTGTAGTATTTCTTTCGCTCAAATCAGAGTAATGAGTTATAATATCTTGAATTTTCCCAATGGTAATATTAGCGGGCGTGTCGATACATTGGAAAATATCGTTGACTATTATCAGCCTCATTTATTAATGGTTCAAGAACTACAAAACGAGGCTGGATTAACAGATATCACTGATATGATGGATAATCTCGGCTATGGCGATTTCGAAAATGCCCCATTTGTTGCTCAACAAAGTGCCCCAGGAAACCCATACAAATTACAACAAGCTATCATTTTTGATCGAAACACTATGCGTCTTCATTCCCAAGATCAAATTATCACTTCGGTTAGGGATGTGAATTATTATAAAATGTATTTGAATGATACCGGCCTGCAAACGGGTTCTGACACTACTTTCTTCCATGTATTTGTTACCCATTTAAAAAGTTCTACAGGAAGTGACAATGAATTGGCGCGAGCTCAAATGGTTCAAGCATTTCAAAACTTTACTTCAACTAATTTAACCAATGATGATCTTGCGATTATCGCAGGTGACTTCAATATATACTCCAATACAGAAGATGCATACACATTACTTACAAATCCCGCTGCAGGAATCACCATGAATGATCCTTTTGATTCTTTTGGAAATTGGACAGGTTCAAGTTTTTCGCACAAAGAAATTTTAACTCAAAGCACGCGTCAGTCACAATACGCAGGAGATGGAGCTGGTGGTGGAATCGACGATCGATTTGATTTCATTCTTTTTTCAAATGGAATGATGACCAATTCAAGCGCTATAACTTATGTTCCCGATTCGTACAAGTCTTTGGGTAATAATGGCACGTGTTACAATAATAGCATTACTTCATGCAGCGGTGGAAACGAAGTTCCGAACGATGTGCTCGAGTCCATTTACTTCATGAGTGATCATATCCCACAAGTATGCGAGCTAGCGGTCAATCTTGATTTGAATGTCGCTTCAATTCAGTTGGATGAAAACTCTACAGCATTTCGAAAAGGAAATATTATAAATAATGAGCTTGAACTGATCGTACGAAATCAAAAAGCGGGGTGCACATCTGTTCATATTTACAATCTTAGTGGACAGCTTGTTGCTCAGCGCCAGCTCAACAATGGGACCTCCCCACTCTATTTTTCATTCTCAAATGAACAAATTGGACTAGGAATGTTTATAGTTAAGGTAATCTATGCCGACCTTAACATTTCTACACATCGCTTTTTAGTAAATAATAAATGAAAACTCTAACCGGAAAAGTACGCGCAGTTCAGCGTGTCTATTTAAAACTAGATAGAGAAATCGCTAAAGTTCAATTAGAAAGCGGGTTACATTGTATCAGCGGATGTGGGGAGTGTTGTAAAAAACCTGATATCGAAGCTACACCATTGGAATTCTTACCCCTTGCACTGCATCTTTACGATGAAGGAAAGGCCGAGAAATTTTTGGAAGAATTAAATGCATCCAACGAACAAATTTGCCATGTCTTTAGACCATTCGTTACCAATTTTGGAGGGCTATGTAATGAATACCCGAATAGAGGGTTGATTTGTCGACTATTTGGATTTACGGCTAGAAGGGACAAAGAAGGCCATTCTGAATTGGTAACATGCAAACTTTTGAAGACGCAACAAGCCGATCAATACAACCAAGCAATTGAGAATATAAAAGCAGGAAAAAAGATTCCTGTAATGAGTGAATTTTATACGCGTCTTTCAAGCATTGATCCTTCATTAGCCAACTTCTACCCTATCAATGAGGCTATGAAACAAGCTCTTATGACGGTGCTTCATTATTATGCCTACAGAAGAAGGCGAAAGAAAGTCAACAATTTCGTTGCTTAGTGGTTTATCAGGTATGAAGATTTACAGATTAGAGAAAAAAGTTATTTTAAAATCCGATATGGACACCGTATGGGATTTCTTTTCATCTCCGCTTAATCTCAATGAGATTACACCGCCTGATATGAGTTTTGAAATTTTGAGTGACCTCAAAGGTCTCAAAATGTATCCTGGAATGATTATCAATTATAAGGTACGACCGTTTTTAAATATTCCACTTCGCTGGACAACTGAAATCACGCACTGTGAAGAAGGGCATTATTTCGTCGACGAACAACGTTTTGGTCCTTATTCATTTTGGCATCACAAGCATTTCTTCAAAAAGGTTGAAGGTGGAATTGAAATGACAGATATCGTGGACTACGGACTTCCCATGGGAATGTTAGGACAAATTGCAAATTCAATTTATGTTGAACAAAAATTGCAGGGCATTTTCAATTATCGAAACGAAATAGTCCATAAACTATTCACGAAATAGTAAGAAGTCTCTTTGAGGAGACTATCTTACCAATTTCTTGTATTTTATACGATGAGGATTCACATCTCCCAATCGCTTTATCTTGTTTTCTTCGTATTCACTGAAAGTTCCTTCGAAGAAGTAAACTTGAGAATCACCTTCAAAAGCTAAAATGTGAGTGCAGATGCGGTCCAAGAACCATCTATCGTGGGAAATAACCACAGCGCATCCGGCAAAGCTTTCAATACCTTCCTCTAATGCACGAAGTGTGTTAACGTCGATATCGTTGGTAGGCTCATCTAGCAACAGAACGTTCGCTTCTGTCTTTAGCGTCATGGCCAAGTGTAGACGATTTCTCTCACCACCTGATAAAACGCCCACTTTCTTTTGTTGATCAGCACCAGCAAAATTGAATTTGCCGCAATATGCGCGCGAATTAATGGACTGTCCACCTACATCAATCACTTCATTGCCACCAGAAATAACTTCGTAAACAGATTTTTCCGGATCAACATCTTTGTGGCGTTGATCTACATATCCAATCTTAACTGTTTCGCCTATTTTAATTTCACCGGCATCAGAAGTTTCTTCATTCATAATCATTCTGAACAAAGTAGTCTTACCAGCTCCATTTGGTCCGATAATTCCAACGATACCTGCCGGTGGCAATTTGAAGCTTAAGTTTTCAATTAGCAACTTATCTTCAAAGCCTTTGGTAACATTAGTAAACTCAATTACTTCATTACCCAAACGTGGTCCGTTAGGAATTGGAATCTCCAATTTTGCCTCTTTCTCACGTTCGCCTTCGGACATCATTTTATCATAGTTCTGAAGACGAGCTTTATTCTTCGCATGTCGTCCTTTTGGATTTGTTCTTACCCATTCCAACTCACGCTCGAGAATTTTTCTTCTTTTGCTTTCTGTCTTTTCTTCTTGAGCAAGACGTTTTGATTTTTGTTCTAGCCAAGAGGAATAATTACCTTGATAAGGAATACCTTCTCCTCTATCTAACTCCAAA
This sequence comes from Flavobacteriales bacterium, assembly GCA_044239235.1. Classification (GTDB taxonomy): domain Bacteria; phylum Bacteroidota; class Bacteroidia; order Flavobacteriales_D; family Sanyastnellaceae; genus JAIXWP01. Next base: position 1,415 of record JBIIBU010000107.1, on the reverse strand, counting down.
ATCCAACCTGCTACATTATCCAAGAAATAACGGTCGTGGGTTACTGCAAGCACGGTACCGCTGTATTGTTGAAGATGTTGCTCAAGCCACAAAACGCTTTCAGCATCCAAGTGGTTGGTAGGCTCATCTAGAAGCAATACGTCAGGTTGTTGCAATAGAAGACGGCAAAGTGCCACACGACGGCGTTCACCGCCAGAAAGAACACCAATTGTAGAATCTTCAGGAGGACAGCGCAGCGCGTCCATTGCTATATTGAGCTTGGTATCTAGATCCCAACCTCCAAGAACTTCAATTTTATCTTGAACTTCAGCTTGACGATCCATGAGCTTTTGCATTTTCTCCGGATCATTCAATATTTCTTCATCCATGAATTTATTGTTGATCTCCTCATACTCCTTTAGAGCATCAGTGATAGGCTTAACGCCTTCTTCAACAATTTCACGAACTGTCTTGGTCTCATCCATTTGTGGCTCTTGAGGAAGATAGCCAACGCTATATCCTGGGCTCCAAACAACATCACCTTGATAGGATTGATCTAATCCAGCGATGATTTTCATAACGGTCGATTTACCGGCACCGTTCATACCGAGAATTCCAATCTTAGCTCCGTAGTAAAAGCTCAGATAGACATCCTTAATAATATGTTTTCCTGTTGGGGTGTACTTATTGACACCCACCATAGAGAAAATAATCTTCTTATCGTCTGACATGTTCGAATAATTAATAGGGCGTGCGAAGATACACTACCCTGTCCAAATATTAACCTTTATGAAGGTCAATACAAGTAATTTCTGGAGGCATACCAACACGACCAGGGAAGCCTAAGAATCCGAAACCACGATTGATGTAGATATGCTGGTTACCTTCGGTATAAAGACCGCCCCATCTTTTATAGCGTAAACTCGCAGGAGATATCTTAATATTTAATTTTGGCAACTCAACCCCAAACTGCATTCCATGTGTGTGACCACTTAATGTCAAATGCACATGCTCCTGCTTAAGAACTTGCTCCTCCCAATGCGTTGGGTCATGCGAAAGCAATATCTTAAACTCCTCATAGATTGAACCTTCCAACGTTTTTTTGAAATCACCATACTGTTGAAACCCTCTTCCCCAATTCTCCATCCCTAGTAATCGAATGGTTGCGCCGTCTTTTTCCAGCAAAGTATTCTCGTTGCAAAGCAAAGTGAACCCCATCTCCTTATGAATTTCCTTCAATCTAATTAGATTCAAACGCTGTGGTTCCCTGGTTGATGGGTCGCTTTTATCAAACACATAATCCCCATAATCGTGGTTACCCAAAATGGAGAATTTGCCTCTTTTTGCTTTGATATTGTTGAAATGACCGATCCATGGCTCTGCTTCAAAAGCGTAATTATTTACCATATCACCGGTGAAGAAAACGTAATCAGGAT
>JBIIBU010000106.1:0-6452 GCA_044239235.1 Flavobacteriales bacterium | reverse complement strand
AATTGCACGTGCGGTAATTAATAATCCTCAACTAATTCTCGCCGACGAGCCGACCAGTGCACTAGATGATAAAAATGCTGAAGAAGTAATTCGGCTTCTTGATGAACAGGCTTCTGCAACAGGTGCCGCGCTTGTAATAGTGACTCACGACAAACGTTTGAAAGACCGTTTTTCTAATCAAATCACACTATGAATTTAATCAAAATATCTTGGGCTAATATTAAGTTCAAGCCCTTGAATACCGCATTAAGCATTATCCTGCTTGCATTCGGCGTGGGAATTATTTCGTTGTTGCTTTTGCTTGAAAAACAAGTAACAGAAAAGTTTGACCGCAACATTAAGGACATCGACTTTGTGCTTGGAGCCAAGGGAAGTCCTATGCAATTAATTCTTGCAAATGTCTATCATGTGGATGCGCCCACAGGCAATATCAATATGGAAGATGCCAAAAAGATTGTAAAAAATCCAATGGTGAAAGAAGCTATTCCTCTTGCTTATGGCGATAATTATGAGAAGTGGAGAATAGTTGGTACTACATTCAAATATCCAGAACATTACGAAGCCGAACTTCAAGAAGGACGTATTTTCTCAGCTGCATTCGAAGTTACCCTAGGTTCTAAAGTAGCCAAAGAAACAGGGCTTAAAGTCGGCGATAAATTCACCTCAGTTCATGGTTTTGATAAAGCAGCAGAGGGAGGAGAAGACGTGCATCATCATGACAATCCTTTTACTGTTGTTGGTATTCTTAAATCGAATAGTTCTGCACTAGATAATTTGATTCTGACTCCCATTGAATCAGTTTGGATGGTACATGAAGGGCATGACCATGAAAATGAGGAAATGGGCCCTTCGACAGGCTCAGGGACCCTTGAAAATGAGGAAATGGGAAAGAGGGAAAATGGGGAAACGACCGAGCATAGCTCTGAAACAAATCAGGAATCCGCCCTTCGACAGGCTCAGGGACCGTTAAGGAATCAGGAATCAATAACCGGTGCTGAGTTGATGAAGATACAGGCAGGGGAAAGTTTGGAGCCGAAGGATACACGTGAGGTTACTGCTTATTTGATTAAGAAAAGAAATCCGATGGCCGCTATGATGTTGGCCAATGCTGTGAAGAACACGAATATGCAATTGGCCGATCCTGCGATTGAAATGAATCGTCTTACTCAAGGCTTTGGAATTGGTATTTCAGCGATGAAAGCAATAGCTATTGTGATCATGGTGCTATCGTTCATCTCTGTTTTCATTTCATTATACAATTCTCTTAAAGAAAGAAAATACGAATTGGCTTTGCTGCGCACCATGGGCGGCTCGAAGGCTACACTATTCCGTTTGATACTTCAGGAGGGATTGATATTAGTAATAATTGGCTACATCATTGGAGCAATCCTTAGTCGCTTGTGGTTAGTGATTTTGAGCAATTCACTTGAAGATAATTTCCATTACGAATTGAATGAAATGGGTATTACTAGCGGCGAAATCGTTTTACTTGGTGTAACTTTGCTCGTAGGAATGGTGGCCTCATTGTTGCCTGCGTTAAGGGCACTCAAGATGGACATTTCAAAAACACTTTCCAATGCTTAAGAAGATAATTTTTATTTTAGTAGGAGTTGCCGCAGCCATCGGGTTGAGCAGCTACGTAAGAGCGCAAACCGACGAAACTCCTGTCAAAGCTCAAAAGGCTGTAGAATGGGAAAAGGTGAACCAATCATCTGTTGTTCCAAATCTTCTTGTTGGTCAAGCAAACGAACTAACATGGAAAACACTTTCCGATGTAACCTTCAAGCAGATTTATGTAAAAGAATTAGACTCCTATTTCTGGAAACCTACATTCGGCGCCGCTATCAAAGCGTATGAAGGAAAAGAGGTCTTTATTTCTGGTTATGTGATTCCAGTAGATTACGATGATAATTTCTATGTTGTTTCAAGATATCCATACGCGAATTGTTATTTCTGCGGTGGTGGTGGACCTGAATCAGTAGCTGATTTGCGATTCAAATCAACCCATAGACAATACAAAACAGACGAGCGCCTCACTTTCAAAGGCAAGCTCAAACTCAACTCAGACGATATCTATCAGATGAATTATATTTTGATAGATGCTGCGGAGTACCTTCCCTGACGACCGACGACTAGTGACCAACTACCAGTGACCAGTGACCGACGACTGGTGACCAACTACCAGTGACCAGTGACCGACGACTGGTGACTAGTGACTGGTAGCAGGTAGCAGGTGATAGGTGGTAAATAATAGGTAGTAAGTGATAAGTATTAGGTAATAAGTAGAATATTCAGTTATAAAAAAGCGCGGCATGTATTCATGCCGCGCTTTTTATTAAAGTCTTATATTATAAACGAGCTGCCTAGTCATCGGTCACCGGTCGTCGGTCACCAGTCACTAGTTAGGCCATCTGCCCCATTGTCTTCAAGTGATTGACGTGAGATTTAACTGCACTTACCACTGTTTTATATTCGTTGTAACGTACACCAAATTGAGCGCAAGTTTCTTTTACAAGCTTATTCAACTCAGGATAGTGAACGTGCGAAATTCTAGGGAAAAGGTGATGTTCTACTTGATAATTCAATCCTCCTGTAAACCAAGAAATCACTTTGTTTTGGGTAGCAAAGTTTGAAGTTGTCTTGATTTGGTGAACTGCCCATTCGTCTTCGAGCTTCCCCTCAGATAAGCTTGGATCAACAAACTCTGTGTTCTCCATTACGTGAGCCATTTGGAACACGTAAGATAAAATCATTCCACACACAAAAGCTGCAATCAAATAACCAACTATGGTCTGCAAAACACCCACTGTATACATTGGAAGTGCGAAGAAGAAACCAAAATGTATGATTTTGGTTGCCCAAAAAATGACATGATCTTTTGTGCTGAATTTGCGAATTGGGGTCAATCCAATTTTACCAGAAAAGTACTTCTTCCAGTCAAAATAGAAAATCCAAAGAACGTAAGTCAAGCTGTAAAGCGCTACAGAATAAATGTGTTGCCATTCATGAATTGGTTTCTTTGGTTGAATGGTTGTAGTGCGCATGAAAGGCTTGATATCGATATCATCATCATAGCCGTCAATGTTTGTGAAACTGTGGTGAATCAAGTTGTGCTTGATTTTCCATAGGTGAACATCACCGCCCATTAAGTTCAATGAGTGTCCCATGATTTCATTCACCCAAGTCTTACTAGAGAAACTTCCGTGCGCTCCATCGTGCATCACGTTGAATCCAATTGCCGCCAAGTTGATTCCAAAAAGCGAACAAAGAATCACGCTCAGCCAAATGGGCATTGGTACAAAAACTAGAAGCCAAAAGATAACACCGAATGATAAAAACAGAATAGTTGTCTTACTATACAGTTTGAAATTACCTGTTTGCTTAAGGTTATTTGTAGCAAAGTAGTTGTCTACTTTTTTCTTAAGTTCGTCAAAGAACGGATGTTCTTTGGTATTGAATTGTATTCCTGCCATGTTGCAAAGATAAAACACGAAGGCCCAAAATCGAGGGTTTTTCGATTTTGGGCCTCCCAAATTGCTATAAATCAGAAGAGTTACCTAACTACTACTTTGGTTGTGCGCACATTAGCAGAACCCTGAATTTGAAGCACATACTGTCCTGTAGATAGATTTGCGTTGATTCTCGCAGCGTTTGAGTTAGTTACTTGCTTTCTGAATACTTCACGGCCCATTGAATCAAAAATCACAATATAGTCGCCCGCACTCATGTCGTCAGAAGCAATTGTAAAGTCACCATCTGAAGGATTTGGGTAAATTGAAATGCCTGCGGCAGTTTCAACTTCATCTACTCCAATTGAAGTTACGAATGTATTCACAGCTGTATTGGTAATAATCGCCTCGTTGAAATCGAAGTAGATATAAGCCGTGTTTTCAAACACAGTTCCAACAGGTTTATCTGCGATTGGGTAGATTCGGAATGTGATTTGACCGTGGCTCAATTCCTCATTGGTATTGCTATCGGGAAGCATGATATTGTTGAAATACCATACTAAATGACCATTCTGCATTTCCACAGTATAGTTGTGCGAAGCACTAATCATTTCGAAAGTGGTCCAATCAAGATCGGTATCCAATTGATCTTCCACACGAATATTCACCGCTTCTGAAGTTCCTGTGTTTTGGAAATTGATTACATAGGTGAATGCATCATTTGAAGGAAGCATATCACCGGTTTCGCCAACACCAGAAGGGAAGTTCAATTTGTTGTTCGGGTCATAAGAACCAACAACAATTTGAGAAACTGTCATGGTATTGTTTGGCAAATAAACATCTGATCCGTTAGTGACCACAGCGCTAATATTTGAGATCGCTGCAGTGCCAAGTGGTGTTCCAATTGCAGTGTAACCATAATAGTAGCAATAAGCCCAAGACATGCCTGGTACGCTCACTCCAGTCCAGGTAATAGTGTTTGAACCTGGTGCGTAAACACCTTGGACACCGTTCAACTCACCAACATAAGTAACGTAAATGTATACTGGAACAAAAACAGTCACATCTGTTACACCCGTTAATTCACCCGCATTGTGCAAAGTCACTGAGGTGTAATTTGTAAATCCAGGAACTGGTGGACTCCAAGAAGATAAAGTTGCAGAAATTTCAATCGCATTTTCAATGAAATAGAAAGGTGCATTTATACCAGTTATTGTTTGGTCATCTTGTACAAAAGGATACATCCCAACTGTTATTACAGTTCCAGACAACGTAGTATATGTAGCCCAGGCATATTGATAGCCTGCAGGAACCGTCAAGCAATAATTACCATCACCATCTGTGAACGTTGATATTACTGAACTTGCCTGTCCCGTATAGATATTAAGACTCACCTCAACGTTTGGCAGAGTGGACTCGCCAGCATCGAAAATGTTATTCTGATTGATATCAATAAAGGCTGTTCCACAGAAGGTACCTTGATATACTTCCAGAGGGAAATTCACATTGCAATCTGTCATGCTCTCTGAGGCATTGCCAGTATAAAGACCATCCACATTAATATTTCCGCCAGGAACAACAGCATAACCGGAATTACCCATATTAGCGTAAAGATTAAAATCACCCGGTAGAACATTAATTTCATAGAAACCATTTGCATCAGTCCATACAGAGTCGACGCCATCATAGCTTTGAATTCCGATATTTTCAACGCCTACTTCTCCTGCATCAAAAATTCCATCCATATCAGCGTCTAGGAATACATAACCGCAAAGGGTAATTGACTCAGGAACAACAATAGTCTGTATAGTCGTATCTGAGCAACCTGAAATAGTGTTTGTAACAATTAATGTAATTTCATGTGTGCCGGGTTCTAATTCATACCAGAAGTACTGACCCTGTCCAACTTGCACTCCGTCAACTAACCAAATTTGCGCAAAAGCAAAATTGTTTTGAACTGTGCTGTAAAAGTAATAATCGTACCCATAATTCGACACTGTAAATGTCGCATCACAAGATGGTTGGTACAACGGATTCGTTACTTGGTAGGTCATCGTATAAGCGCAACCACTAGCATCCGTAACTATACATAAGAAGTTTAGCGTCTCAGAGCCATCATTTGGAAGAAAGAAAGGGGAGCTACTTCCAATCATGAATGGCCCTCCATTAAGAGAATACTGATATGTATAAGGCATCATTCCACCAAATACATTGGCCATTAAATAAAAACCATCCACATTATAATCACTCATATAAAGTTGTCCTGCTAATGTGGTGCATGGGTCAATAAAGAATGTTTGGCAAGTATTGAATGTCTCTAACAATTCTCCTGTTAGGACATCGAATACTTCCACCTGAAGACATATAGTATAAGCTCCTGCAAAAAAATATTGGTGGTATTCATTTTGGCTAACCGCCTCTGTTCCATCACCAAAAGACCATGTATAATTGATATTGTATTGATTATCGCACTCTTCAATAGAGTCGTTCGATGCTACATACACAGCATTTCCTCCGACTTGATACATAACGAAAGTACCATCCAAGTCGCATTGACCATAGCTAGCAGTAAATGCTAAGACAAACATGGTCAACAAGGTAAATATCTTTTTCATAAGGTTGAAATTAAGCGTTTGATATTAAGATATGATTTTGATTATAAAGGTTGCATCTTGGTTAAAAACATCGGTCGACTCCTTAGTAAGGCTTAGTATATTTGCGATTCGAAAATAAATACTATGCATCGTTCAAACACTTGCGGCGAATTACGCGCAGAACATATCGGTCAAACAGTTACCCTCAGCGGTTGGGTTCAACGCTCGCGTGATTTAGGAGGATTGACCTTCGTAGATCTGCGTGACCGTTATGGAATTACCCAATTGGCCTTCAACATGGAAACCAATGCTCCCCTGTGTGAATCAGCTCGCAAGCTTGGACGCGAATTCGTTATCAAAGCAACTGGAAAAGTAGTAGAGCGTTCCTCTAAAAATGCAAAAATCTCTA
>JBIIBU010000105.1:0-6471 GCA_044239235.1 Flavobacteriales bacterium | reverse complement strand
CAGAATGATGTTTGACACAGGCCTACTCCATCGCTTCTTTCCAGAAATGGCAAAATTGCATGGAACAGAGAAAATCGACGGGCTCAGTCACAAAGACAATTTCTTTCATACACTTCAAGTATTAGATAATCTTGCAGAAACATCGGATAACCTCTGGTTGAGATGGTCTGCCATCCTTCACGATATTGCAAAGCCTCCTACAAAGCGCTTTGAACCAGGCATTGGATGGACATTTCACGGTCATGAAGATCTCGGAGCCCGCTGGGTGCCTAAGATTTTTGCTCGTATGAAGCTGCCATTAGACCATCAAATGAAATATGTTCAGAAGATGGTGCAACTTCATCTGCGTCCAATTGCTCTTACTAAAGAAGAAATTACAGATAGCGCTATTCGAAGATTGCTTTTCGAAACCGGCGATGATATCGATGATTTGATGTTGCTTTGCAAAGCAGACATCACCTCAAAGAATGAAGCCAAAGTGCAACGCTATTTGAGCAACTATGAACTAGTAAAGCTCAAGTTAGAAGAAGTAGAAAAGAAAGATCATATTCGCAATTTCCAACCTCCCATCAGCGGCGAAATGATCATGAATACTTTCGGCATCACTCCCGGAAGAGAAGTTGGTATTATCAAGAATGCAATAAAAGACGCTATTCTTGACGGAGTAATACACAACGAATACGATGACGCATATCAGTTTATGCTCAGTGAAGCCAACAAATTAGGCCTTCAAAAGGTGGGGTAACTTTTTGTGTGATTTGTATCACGCTATTAACATTTAGACGACTTATTTTTGTAATATGAAAAAGCTATTCACGCTATTATTTGCGGCTGCATCTATCCTTGGTAATTCGCAAGGCTATCAAAATGCTACCGCATCATACGGAATCAATGTTCTAAATACCGGAGCCATTTCGTTTGGAGCTGGCACAAGTTTCTACGATTTTAATAACGACGGGCGTGATGACCTAACCTATTGTACATCCTCTGATTCTATTGTTTTTTTCATTAGCGAAGGAGACTCCTTCACGAGAGTTGAAATACTCGGCAATACTGTCGATGCGAAACAACCAACTTGGGTTGATTATGACAACGATGGAGACGCCGACTTGATGGTCACAAAAAGAAACAGTGGAACCAAACTATACAGGAATGACGGTTGGCCAAATTTTACTGATGTAACAGACAACCTCAATATGCCAATGGTCGTTGGTGTTAATTCATTCGGCAATGCTTGGGCTGATTACGATAAAGACGGTGACCTCGATGTTTACATCTGCAATAGAAACATCAATGAGGTGACGAATTGGCTTTGCAAAAACAACGGCGATGGCACATTCCAACAAGTGGCAAATGACGCTGGAGTTTCAAATACAGATAACTATTGTTTCCAAGCTGTGTGGTGCGATTTTAATAACGACACTTGGTTGGACCTCTATGTGGCGAATGATCTTAATACAGGAAACACCATGTTTTATAACAATGGGAATGGCACATTTCAAGAAGTCAGTGTTGCCACAAATACCAACTTGTCAATTGAAGCGATGTGCATAAACGTTGGAGATTATGACAACGATAATGATTTTGATATCTATGTTGCCAACATTGCTACGGGAAATTTTTTGTTGCAAAATGATGGAACGGGTGTTTTCACAAATGTTGCAGCTGCTGCTGGATTGTCTGTCAACATGATGACTTGGGGAACGCAATGGGTCGATTTTGACAATGACACGGACCTTGATATTCACATGGTAACTACTAATGGTGGTAATAACCAAAATCCATTTTATGTAAACAATGGAGATGGCACTTTCACGCTTGCAAATGAGCTAGGATTTGCAGGAGATGCTACAAACGCATACAGCAACGCCATAGGTGATTTCAACAATGATGGATTCTATGACATCACACATACAACTGTGGGTAGTCAAAACTCCTACACCCTCTGGGAAAATCTTGCAGTAGGCGGTAATTCTATCAAGATAAATCTGACTGGAACAGAATCAAACAAGGATGGCATCGGAAGCCGCATTGATTATTGGATCGACGGTCAACAATTCAGCCATTTTAGTTCAGCTGGAGGTGGCTTCATTTCGCAATGCTCAGACAATTATATCCTAGGAATGGGTGATGCTAGTCAAATCGATTCGCTTCAAATTCTCTGGCCTTTGGGAATGCCCGAAATGTATTACAACCTTCAAGCAGGTTCTATTAATCACTTCATAGAAGGGGCAACTTATAACTATGCTATCACGACAGAAAACAATAATGTTCTTTGCAACGAATTGATTCTTGATGCAGGAGAACGCCCAAACTACATGTGGGATGATGGAACAACCGATCGTTACAGAACGGTAACTGCTGCTGGCACCTACACTTCTGAAACAACATTCTGGAATGGATACGTGTACACTACTTCTATTGAAATCACACAAGGATATATTCCAAACTTCGATATCGATGTGACCAACGCAACATGCAATGGCGACAGCAATGGCGCTGCATTTATAGATGAAAACACCAATGCCTCAATTAGCATTCTCTATAACGAAAGCATCGTTTCAAATCCAATGAATAACCTTGTTGCCGGTGAGTACGCAATTGTGGTTACTTCAGAAGATGGCTGCATCACCGAAGATGCCTTTACAATCAATCAACCAGACGCTATTGTTCCAACAATCGAAACTACTAACGTGTCTTGCTTTGGAGGAAATGATGGAACAGCTGTTTTCTCAGCTACCGGCGGGAATACTGCAGTGACAGCTTCAATCGTTGACGCAGATGCAACTCAATTAGAAGCGGGCACATACAACATACTTTTCTTCGATCAATTGGGTTGCTGGACACAAGAGTCCATAACCATTACAGAACCATCACAGTTAGTTGTTCTGTCCAACTCTGTAACAGATGCATTCAATGGAAACAATGGTTCTATAGAAATTGAAATCGCAGGCGGAACTGAGCCCTACACTTATGTTTGGTCGAATGGGGATGAAGATGCATTGGCGGAAAATATTGGTCAAGGTACTTTCTCATGCGAAATCACTGACGACAATGGATGTACTGTTTCATTTGAAGAAAGTATTTTCGATTTGACTATTGAATCTGTAGAAACGAGAATCAATGTTACTGTTTATCCAAATCCTTCCAATGGTATTCTATTCATCTCTTCAAATGCCAAGAATAAAATCGAAACAGTCTTGGTATTTGATGCAGTAGGAAATATAGTTTCCAATATAGCATTGAACGCATCATCTGGAATGATTGACGCGAGCGCATGGGCTCAAGGCATTTACACTGTTCAAGTGAAAAGTGCTAACTCTATTTCTACCGAAAAAATTATTATTGAATAAACTCAAGTTTGCCTAAATCAAGCTTGGTTTTAAAGACACCAAAAGCAACAATGGCTTGACCGTTCTCGATTTCGAGGACGGTACCTGTTTGCTTCGTATTCATCATTCTTACGAGCGAACCGGTTTTTATGCGATCGCGATGAGCTTCCTTTTTCTCCTTCTCTTGTCCTTTTTGACTTATCTTTTTTTGAATTGATTTCTGCTTTCGCTCTTCATCAATTTTCGTCTTCTCAACTACCACATACTTTTTCAGTTCATCGAGAAGCTCTTTATTCTTTGCTTTCAAATTCCATGACTCAATAAATTGAGCCATGCGCTTTCCGTGATTGAGATACTTGTTGTTTCGTTCAATAGTCTCCTGCTGGCGTTGAAGTTTATCTTCGAACTTTTCCTTTTTTGATTCAAAATCACGAATGGTTTTGCTAGCCAATTGACCAGCCTCATCAGCTGTTTGCGAGAGAACTTCGAATCTATTTTTTTCTTCTTGTAATGAAGAAAGTAATTCATCTAAATGCACCTTGCTTTCGCTCAATTTCGTCTTAGCTGTTTCAATCAATTTCATCGGAATGCCATTGATTTCAGCTACTTCAAACGTGAATGAAGAACCCGGCTGTCCTATGGAAAGCCTATAGGTCGGCTCAAGCGTTTCTGTATTGAAAAGCATGCACCCATTTACCGCATTGCGCAATTGCGCAGCTTTCAATTTGATGTTTCCGTAGTGCGTGGTAATAACACCAAAAGCTTTTTTAGTATAAAGTTCTTCGAAGAAAACTTCAGCCAATGCGCCGCCCAAGTCGGGGTCAGAACCGGTTCCAAATTCATCTAACAATACCAATGTTTTCCGATTCGCTACATCGAGAAAGAACTTCATTCTCTTTAATCGGTAGCTATAAGTAGAAAGCTGATTTTCGATACTTTGATTGTCCCCAATATCTGTAAGCACTGAATGAAAGAATGACATTTTGCTTTTCTCCGCAACAGGCACCAGAAGGCCGCTTTGAAGCATCACTTGAAGCAATCCAATCGTCTTCATGGTGATTGACTTCCCTCCTGCGTTTGGACCAGAGATAACGAGCATACGACTAAACTTATCCATTCTCAATGATTGAGGGAAAGTTGGTCTTTTCAATTTTCGATTATTCAAAAACAAAACAGGATGGTATGCTTTGATCAAATCAATCTGAGTCTCTTCGCAAATTTCAGGCAGCGTGGCGTCTAGTTCCATCGCCAACTTTGCTTTCGCTTGAATAAAGTCAAACTCGGTGAGCAGTCGCTGGTATTCTTTGATCAATGGCAAACGATGTCGAATGCTATTGGTCAATTGTAATAATATTTTTCTAATCTCTTGGCGCTCATCATCCATCAGTGACTCCACCTCGAAATTGAGTTGAATATTGATTTCAGGTTCAATGTATGTTAGACTCCCCGTCTTGCTGCTGCCAGCAACTACTCCGGGAATCTTGCGCTTATGTGTGCTATAAATCGCCAACACCCGGCGTTCGTTGAGAAACGCTTCGCCAGTATCACCCAAATAACCTTTTCCCTGAAATTCCTTGAGGACCTTTGCAAAGTTTCTTGCGATTTGTCTTCTCACTGATCCGATTGCACTTCTAATGGCCATCAATTCAGGAGAAGCGTCGTCTCGAACAATCCATTTTGCGTTGAAGACTTTATCTACAGCTTTCGTAATCTCATCGGTTGATTCGACATTATCCAAGAGTGTTTGAAGTTCTGGGAATGCCAATTCAAAACCTTCGAAGCATTTTAAAATTTCATTAGAGAGATTACTCGCTCTGTGCAATCGTGAAAAGCTTTCCTCATTAAGAACGCTATCTTTTATTTGAAGGAATTTGATTTCACTTTCTAATTCTTCAAAATCCATTGCTGGAAAAGGAATGGCTTCGCGTCGAATTTTGACGAATTCATTGAGGCGATTCAATTCAATCATGAGTTGATCATGATCTTTCATAGGCACGAGTTCAGCCATGCGCATCATAGCCGTGGGCTGCACGCAATAGTCATGAAGCAAGTGCCTCAAAAAATCAAACTCTAAATCCTGAATGGATTGCTGATCAAAATGATTCATAATTCGACCGTAAAACTAAGTCCTAATCTGCATTCTACAACCGAAATCTCAAAAGCAGGCGGTACTCTAGGGATTCCTAATTCCTGATTTCTAATTCCAAAAACTTACCACCTACTACTTATTACTTGATACCTACAACCAACTATCAAACTACCAAACTATCAAACTAACTCTTGTTTATAAACTCACGACAATACCGGTTGAGGTTTCGGGAAATGAATTTTCTTTGTGGTATGAAAAAGAGAATTATTCGCTTCTTCCGAAATCAGTACACCATTGCCACAACGATTTTTGTGCTTTGGATTTGCTTTTTTAGTGAAGTGGACCTTTTCTATATTCTACGCACTCGACTGGAGCTTTCTTCTTTGACAAAAGAAGTGAGCGAATTGGATCGCAAAAACCAGCAAGCTAAAACGGCCCTGCAGGATCTCAACTCCAATACTTCATCGCTTGAAAAGTTTGCGCGCGAAACGTATTACATGAAGCGCGACAATGAAGACGTTTTCGTCTTCAAAGAAAAAGAGAGCGAATAATAAATCTGAACTTTCTGAATTTTACAAAAACAAGTCAATCAATCCTTCTGGGGCTTTGATATGAACTTCTTTTTTGTCTGCATCAATCTGAGTAATGAAATCTTCGTGCAATGGGATTAAAATAGTCTTCTTGCCAAATTTGATTTCTATCTGAGGATTTCCCGCTAATTCTAAGATTTCAGAAACTACGCCGATATCCCCTTTTTCAGCGTCAAAAATGCGATATCCTACGATAGAACGCAATTCTATTCTTGATTCATCACCTTGAGAGATTTCTTCTAGTGGAATGAAGAACTTACACTTTACCAAAGACTTGGCAAGCTCCTCTGTATCAACACCTTCCAATTTAATCTTAACCGTTTTATTGGTTTTGGTTTCAATCAATTCTACAAAATACGGAACGAGTTGGCCTTTTATTTCTATGAAAATATTCTCAACGCCTTCATAGAAGTCAAGTGACTCAGTATCAAGATAAGCGGTCAATTCACCTTTGTAACCA
>JBIIBU010000104.1:0-6478 GCA_044239235.1 Flavobacteriales bacterium | reverse complement strand
GAACTTGAAGAAGCTACTTCTCTTGAGCTTCCAATGCTTTCAAAAAACTTGGTTATCCTTTCAACTTGTGCTTCTCTTGGAGTATTGGTTGGTCTTTTGGGTACTGTACGTGGTATGATTTCATCTTTCGAAGCAATGGCTACTGCTGGTGCTCCTGATGCAACTGCACTTTCACTCGGTATCTCTGAGGCCCTTATCAATACTTTCCTTGGTATCATGGCGTCTGCTATCGCAATCATTTTCTTCAACTTCTACAGCACTCGTATCGACAGCCTTACTTATGGCATCGACGAAGCTGGATTCTCAGTTGCGCAAACTTTCGCTTCTAAGCACTAATCCTCTTTATTAATAACTAAAAAAGAGAATTATGCCTAAAGTAAAAATGCCAAAAGGTGCCCCCAGCCTGGACATGACGCCCATGGTTGACTTGGGATTCTTATTGGTTACTTTCTTCATCCTCACGGCGAAGTTTAGGCCTAATGAACCTGTTATTGTAGACACCCCAAGATCTACCTCAGAACTTGCTCTTCCGGAGAAAGTAATGTTGGTGACTATTGACTCTAAGGGCCGTGTTTTCTTGGATATCACCGGTAAAGACGTAAAAAGAGCTATGCTTGAAGGTATGCTTGTAGCATACCCTAATGTCAAAATCTCTGAAGAGTCAGCTACGCGCTTCTCTCTTCTCGGTACATTCGGACAACCGATTCAAAGATTAGAGCAATATGTTAAGGGTGACGAAAAAGTTCGCGCAGCTATGGACGCAAGAGACGATGCTGGAATTCCCGTTGACTCGTTGAATAATCAACTTGGCGATTGGATTCTTTCAGGATATCAAGCATTCATGTACGATGCAAAAGACAAAGGGTTCACAGACAAACAACTTCGCACAACAGATGGTCTACGCTATGCTATCAAAGCTGATGGCGGAACAGACTACGAGTTGGTAGAGAAAGTAATTGATATTTTCCGCGACAAACAAATTTATCAGTTCAATATGGTAACCAGCCTTGAAGGTATGGATGAACCTGTTGTTGCTGCTGCTGAATAATCCACAACCCCAAAAACCTAGAAAACAATGGCAGAAATAGTACAAGCCGAAGGTGGTGGTGGTAAACACCAAAAGAAGAAAGCGAAAAAAGGCCACGTTCACATGGACATGACCCCAATGGTTGACCTTGCGTTCCTACTGTTGACGTTCTTCATTCTTGCAACTTCCCTCAGCAAGCCTAAAACAATGGAAATCATCTACCCAAAAGATGAAACCGATAAGGATAAACAAACCAAAGTAGCAGACGAACTCGCAACTACTGTTCTCGTTGGAGAGAAAGACGAGTACATCTTCTATTACGTTGGAAAGTTTAATCCAGATTCTACAACACTATTTCACACCGACTACTCGAAAGACGGTTTGCGTAAAGTCCTTCTCGACCGAAACAAACGCATCAATGATCAAGTGTCGGAGTTGAAAATTAAACTCAACAACCAAGAAATCAATGATAGTATATACAGTAAAATGTATAGTAAAATTGTTGGTGACTCTCTAGCTCCATTCGTAGTGGTTAAAACTCTTCCAACGTCCAAGTTTAAAAACGTGGTTAACGTCATGGACGAGTTGAACATCACCAACGTGAAGAAAAGAGCAATCATAGATATGGGCGATAGCGAGAAAATCGCAATGCGCCAGAAAGTGGTTGAGCTTGGATTAAATAAAAAATAAATGAACGCAAGCTGTCCTTTATTGTACAGTCTTGCATACCATTAAAAATTACGCCTATGACCTCTTTAATTGTCATACTGATAGTATCAATTTTGATTGCTATTGTCGGTTTCGAGAACGGTTGGAACAACCTTCTCAGTGGGACGCGTAATAACCTCGTTTTTGAAGATAAAAACAAGGCTTACGGCGCCTACGCCCTTAGAAAAGGATATTCAAAGGTTCTGGCTATCTCGCTTATTTCAACTGTAATCCTCGCTTCTGCTGCCGCTATTGCTCCTGTAATTCTTGCAAAAGCAAATGAAGAGGTAAAAGAAAAAGAAGTTGATGTAAACATGGAAATGATGGCTCCACCGCCAACAGATCCAAACGAGCCGCCACCACCGCCACCACCACCGCCGCCGCCACCGCCGCCACCAACCATTAAGCAGGTTCAGTTCACCACTATTGACGTTACGGATGAAGAGGTGACTAATCCTCCACCAGATGATTCTCAATTGAAGAATCAAAATATCGGTGATGAAGACAAAGATGGTGATGATGTAAGTCTTGGTCCAAATGACGACAATACTGGTGGAGGACAATTAGAGCCCGAGCCTGAAGAAGAAATCGTAGCATTCGTTTCTGAAGAACCAGTTTACCCTGGAGGACTTGAGAAACTTTATGCTGAGATTTACAAAAACATCACTTATCCTGAAATGGAGAAAGAGCAAAGCATTCAAGGAACCGTTTATGTAAGCTTTGTGGTTGAGAAGAATGGAAATGTTACCGACGTTAAAACCGAAAGAGGTGTTACCGGAGGTCCTAACCTTTCAAAAGAAGCTGAAAAAGCAGTGAAAAAGCTTAGCAATTTCACTGCAGCTAAAATGAACGGTAAATCTGTCCGCTACCGCTACAGAATTCCAATCAAATTCACACTGAAATAATTTATTTCAAATACTTAAAATCCCGACTTAGTTCGGGATTTTTTTTGCTTTAAACTCTCCTGTAGACAAGTATATTATTACCGTTTTGTGCAAGGCGAAAGTCGCTCTGCACAATACTTTCAGTAGAATTCTGCACGTTCATCTATCATAAACCTTTTAAAACAAAACATTATGTTGATGACAATCGCAATTTGTACCGCACTCGCAATCATTTTTGTTTCCTCTGATTTGTCATGGAGCAACCTTGTCTCCAAGACACGTAACGACCTCGTTTTCGAAGGTCGTCTGCAAGAATATGGCGCATATCAATTACGCAGAGAAAATCCTCGAAATCTTGTCATAGCGCTTTTATTAACTGTCGGATTAGCCTTCAGTGCTGGGTTTGCTGCAATAGCAATGGCAGCTCCTGATAAAGTAGTTGTAGTACCTCCTACAACAACGTGTCCGCCGATGATTGAGATCCCGATAGATATAACGCCTCCAAAAGACGAAAAGAAAATCATACATACTAAAAAAACAACGGCCACTTCCAAGCCAGTTGTTCAGCAAGGTCTCGCCACTGTCGACATCACAACAAAACCTGTGCAGGCTCCAGCAACACCAGCAAAAGGTGGAGCTCCTGATGGCGAAGACACTGGAGATATCATTACTCCTGAAGAGCCAATTTCAAAAGGAGATGGCCAGGGAACAGCAATAGCACAACCCGAGAAGAACATTCATGACTTCTCACAAGATGCTCCGCAATTTCCCGGTGGTATTGCTGCTCTTTATGAATTCTTATATGCGAACATCAACTACTCGCAATTAGCTATTCAAAACAATTATCAGGGAATTGTGTACGCCTCGTTTGTAATTGATGAAAAAGGTGACGTGTCCAATGTTAAAATAGTACGAGGCATCACCGGGGCAGAGGAGCTCGACAAATCAGTAATTCAAGCTATTCGAAAAATGCCAAAATGGACACCTGGTAAAAACGGTGGCAAGCCTGTCGCTGTGAGACAGTCCATTCCAGTGAAATTTATACTGAAATAGTATAATGTACAGTTAACAATAAATACCGACCTTTGTAGCAATGCAACGCTTCTCAATCTACCTATCCTTTTTCACGATTAGCATAATAGTGCTTCTCGCGATAGTGACGCTGTTCACAGACCTCCTTGAAAACAACGTTCAGGGGAATATGAAATATGTATTGGGAAGCGTGCTTTTGCTATATGCGGTAATGCGCATATTTCGTGCTCGTAGTATGTGGTTAAAAATGAAACAAGAACAAAAAAATGAAACCCTCTAAAATAGCATTTATTCTTTGTGCGTTTACCGTATTCTCTTGCCAGAACTACGATTTAAACAAAGACTCTGTAACATCAGGAAAATTGAAAATTGGAATCGATGAGTCCTATTCTTTGATGATGGATTCTCAACTTTTCGTTTTCAATCAACTATACCAACACGCACAAATACAGTCGACCTACGCTGCCGAAGGAGATATCATTAAAGCGTTAATGGATGATTCTATTCAATCGGCAGTTATTTGCAGACCATTGAATGAAAAAGAAATGGAGTATTTCAAAAGCATTCAACGTCTTCCAGAATCGACCAAAATCGCAGTTGATGCAGTTGCCCTAATCGTCAATCCAGCTAATATGGACAGCACTTTTTCTATGGAGCAATTGACTAGAATGTTTAATGGTCAAGACACCTCTTGGAAACAGATAAATCCGAATTCATCACTTGGAAAAATAAACATCGTTTTTGATAATCAACGTAGTTGCAACGAGCGCACAATTCGCGAAAAGTTCGTTCCATCTGGAAGTCTTCCTGCTAATTGTTTTGCTGTTCATTCTAACCAAGAGGTGATTGATTATGTCAACACAAATAAAAATGCAGTTGGCATAATCAGCGTGAGTTGGATTAGCGACAAAGACGACCCAACATCAATGGCTTTTTTGGAAAAAATCAAAGTCGTTGGTATTGTCGATCCAAAGAATACAGAAAAACCTAATTTGGCTCGTAAGCCTTTCCAAGCCTACATTTACGACGGAAGTTATCCTCTCTGTAGAGACGTTTACATCATCAGAACAGGACTTCGCGGAACGCTTGGCACAGGCTTTGCCTCGCACGTTGCAGGAGAGAAAGGGCAGCTCATTATTCACAAGATGGGAATGGTTGCCGCTAATGCTCCTACTAGAGTTGTAAAAATCGTTGAATAAATAGTTATAGTTAGAAAACAAATATGAAAAAGCTCTTATTAATTGCCTTCGCGTTTATCTCTCTTTTGAGCACCAATGCTCAAACTCGTGAATCAGCCGTGGTTAAAACAATGAACGAACGTTATGAATTGGCTTCTGCTGAATTCAAAACGTTGATTGCAGCTGCTCCAACAAATGGAGATCTCTATTTCTTCGCTGGTGATAATTATTTCTACTGGGGCGAGCTTGATTCTGCTGAAGCAATTTTCCGCAAGGGACAAGAAATGGCTCCACTCAATCCGCTCAACTATGTTGGTCTTGGTCGCATCGCTTGGTTTAAAAATAATACCGCATTATCTACAGGCCAATACGCTAAAGCACAGGAAATCATTTCTACTAAAAGCAATAAAATTGATAAAACAACTCAGGCTACAGCTTTCTTGAAAATGGCTGAAACCTATGTTATTTATGATAATAAGAACATTAATGAAGCCTTTATTTTGATTAATAAAGCTATTGCTATTAATGATAAAAACCCAGAAGCATTTGTGCAACTCGGTGACTGTCTTGCAGAAAAAGATCCAAACAACCCTAGTGCTGCTATTGCTGAGTATACCAACGCTCTTAACGTTGATCCTAAATACACCAGAGCAATGCTTCGCAAGGGTATGCTTTATACACGTGTTCAACAATCATCTGCTTGGGAAGAAGCTTTAAAATATTTTGATCAAGCCATTGCTATTGATCCAACCTTTGCTCCTGCTTACCGTGAAAAAGCCGAGATTCAACGCAAATCTAGTATGTACAAAGAAGCTGTTGAGTCTTACGCTAAGTACTACGAACTCAATAAGTCTTGCCGTGTTCAACAACGTTATGCAGCCTTTGTATTCCTTTCAAAAGATTACGCAAACGCAATTGTTGAACTAGAAAAAGCGCTTCCTTGTAATCCTGATTACGTTTACATGTATCGATTCCTTGGTAAATCATATTATGAGACTGGTGATTTTGTAAAAGGATTGGAAAACATCAATATTTTCTTCGATCGTGCTGACGCTGCTAAAATTCCAATTATTGGTGACGACTACGCTTACAAGGGTCGTTTGCTCAACAAATCTGGTCAAGACTCTCTTGCGATTGTAATGTTCTACGAAGCGGCGAAACTTGATACCGCTTATGCGAAAGATGCATTCAACGAAATTGGCGCCATTCACTTCAAAGCAAAGCGCTACGCTAAGGCGGCAGAAGCTTACAAAAACCGCATTGATTTATTAAAAGATGCTGCTAAGCCACTAGACTATTATTACTACGGCCAAGCACTTTACTTCAGCAAAGAATATCAAAAATCTATTGACGCTTTTGGTGTTGCTTCTAAGGACTATTATGACTCTGATTTTTGGAGAGGTCGTGGTAGTTTTAAACTCGACAATGCAGAAGCTCCTGCTGGATTGGCAAATCCATTCTATGCTAGCTTTATCACTCGTGTGAACGAGAAAGCTGCTACTAACCCTAAAGTGATTGAGACTAACAAGAAAAACTTGATTGAAACTTATTCATACTATGGTTTTTACTACTTGACTCAAAAGAACTACGAATGTTCTAAAGCAGCTTGGTTGAAAGTTCAAGAGCTTGATCCAGAAAATGCAAAGGCG
>JBIIBU010000103.1:0-6507 GCA_044239235.1 Flavobacteriales bacterium | reverse complement strand
TGTTACGTTAGGTTTCTTCTCGGAATTCCAATCCCAAACGCTGGATAGCGTATATTTTAAATCAATATAGGAATGACTAAGCGGATACACCTTGTTCATATTGAAATCAGCATCTTTCGGCACTTTCACAATGACTTCTTCCCAATATTCTTCATCAATCATTCCAGGATAATTGAATGCATATTTCACATGATATGCGATGCTGTCTTTTTCATTGATAAAATAAGCAGTATAGTTTCCAAACGCTTCCTTATTGCTAATCAAATGAGAAAAAAAGCAAGAAGAAGTCCATTTTATTTTATTACTGAATTTCACATTGAAGACTGTAGGATTTTCAATTAATCCTTTACACATTCTAATTTCTTGTAGTGTACTTTTTGAACTTAGACAAATTGGAAGCGAAATAACCATTGTATTTTCTAGATCCAGCGTTTGCAGATTATTCAGTTCACAAATTTGATCCGGTATATATTTCAAAAAATCATTTCCACTGAGCCATAATTCCTCCAACTTATTTAACAATGCGATCTTGTCATTTATATCTCTTAGATCGTTATTCGACACATCCAATGATGTTAGTGCTTTCATTTCAAAAACACATTGGGGTATACTTTGAAAAAAATTTCCTGCCATGTAGATGGATTCCATTTTCTTCCAATTACCAAAAGATAAAGGAAGAGTTTTCATATCTCCACAAAGCATGGCGTCTTCCAGATTAACAAGATTACCAAGGCTTTCAGGAAGACTGTCGAATTTCAAATTATAAATACGAAGTCGTTCAAGTGTTGTTAGATTTCCTAATTCATTGGGCAATTCTATGGGTAAATAACCACCAGAAAAAGTCAAGGATTTTAGCTTCGTCAACTGACCAATAGCGGGAAGCACAGTAGCCTTTCGAATAGGAAGTCTGTACCCATCCCAACAAATATCTAGTTCTTCCAACTGCGTAAGATTTGCAATACACGCAGGAAGTGTATCGCTGTAGTAATATCCAATCGCAAGAAATTTCAAATTCGTATTCTCACAAATCTTCTCAAACTCGGCCGCCGTGCAATTTGGCACACGCAAAGAATCACCAGGTGACGCAGCAGCAAGGAACGAGGACAAGACAAGAAGCAGAAGAAGTGTGAAACGGTACATGGGGTGGTGGGGAAATGGGGAAATGGGGAAATGGGAGAATGGGGAAATGGGAGAATGGGAGAATGGGAGAATGGGAGAATGGGGAAACCGTTTGTCATTAGTCACTGGTCACCGGTCGTCGGTCACTAGTCACCAGTCGTTGGTCACTTTTTTCTCGCGATATATTCATCCATTCTACTTAGTAATCGCCACCACTCGCTGCCATCATCGCGGAAGGTGCGGATGACGCCAGCAATAGTTCCTATTATTCCTGCCCCCGCAGCGATGATTGTTTCGGTCATTGGATCTTTCGTTTAAGCGAAGATAGTGTGTTCGTGGGGTCGGGAGGCATTTCAGAATGAGAATGAGAAACAGAATGAGAATGAACTCTAAACTTCTACATCATCCATCAGCCCTCAACCATCAGCCATCAAACCTCAACCATTTAAAAAAAGCAAGCCCTAAGGCTTGCAGTTTTTTGTGGACCCGGCGGGAGTCGAACCCGCGTCCAAACAAGGAATTTCTGAGCTTTCTACATGCTTATTCTGCGATTAGTTTTCGATGAGGGCCAGGCCACAGTCAACCAAGCACCTCACTTATCTTGTGTTTTTTAGTCTCTGGCTACAAGATTCGCCTTCAACGATCTCCCTTTGATGAAGCCTCATTGCCAAGAACCAGGAGCGGGGTCACTTGGCGAGACTTACTCGTCGCGCCACATGTGGCGGGATGAAGCGTAATCACAATCGGTGATTAGGCAGCGAGTGCGTATGAATTGTTGTCATTTCTGACTTGGGGCCTGATATTAAAGAGCTAAACCTCAAAACGCTCTGCATGCTTACACAGCTACTCATCTCGCTGTCGAATCCAAGGGTCGGGCCCATATTGGAATTGCAAAGTTACGACATCCGCCGCACTATTAGCAATTCCAATGCGCCACCCTTTCTATTTCTTTAATACAATCAATGTTAAACTTCCTTCTTTGCCTGCCTTGTTGCTTCGCAATGTGTAAGTGCCGGCAGCTAGTCCTTTTACTTCTAATCGTTGCACCGAACTATTGACTTTATTTGAATAAACCAACTTGCCCTCTGCATCGAAAATAGATACCATCTGGCCAGCTTCCAATCCCGTAATGCTGAACTCGCCTTCACTTGGATTTGGATACACCGTCACGTCTTGTAAAGCCAATTCTCCAATACCAACGCAACCCTTTACATAAATATCTACAGTGCTTTCTCCTGTGCACTGTGTGCTCGGATCATCATAGATATATGTAATTGTGTGTAATCCTAATCCTGCGGCTACAGGATTAAAATTAGAACCGCTCACTCCTACACCACTAAATACTCCACCACTAGGAACGCCCACTAGACCAACAACAGGGCCTGTTACGCACAATGTATCTTCTACCAATGGCTGAATGCTTACAACAGGATTTATGAAGACTTCCAAATTGGTATTAACGATGCTATCACAGCCAGCTTCATTGACTAAAATATTTGTATAACTTCCCGATTGCGAATAGGTCGTAAGTCCTACCGTAACACTCTCTCCTTCACAAATGGAAAAGTCTTGGGTAATGATATTCACGGCTCCAACTTCAACAGAATTCACCGCAGTATAGCCATCTGTTCCAAATGTATTCGTAACATTCAATGTCACACTATATGTTCCAGGCGCAGTATAAACGTGCGTTGGATTCTGTTCTGAAGAACTTCCTCCATCACCAAAATTCCATGCCCATGAAATAGGATTACCATTTGATTCATCTGTAAATGATACAGAACTGCCCTCGCAAATATTTGTAACATCTGCTGTAAATGAGGACTGCGGTGCATTTGGATCAACTGCAAAAATGCCCATACCAAAAGAACCCGTAGCGCCAGTCCAACTTGCAGTAAAGGTCACATCTCCATTGAAATCTCCGATAACTACATCTGCTGTTGAAATATTAAACGTAGCAGCATTCGCTGGTGTAACATCGCCAAATGCCTGTGGTGATGCAACACGAATCATTTGAATATCATTTCTGCTATTGCCGGTTGCAACTTCCCATGCTGCAACTTCTGATTCTTCGTAATAAAGCGTAATAGAATAACCCAAAGCATCATTAACGAGGGGTTCAATACTAAATGTTTTTGACATCGCATATTCTGCAGTCAAATTAGATGCAAATGCCAATGCTGTTGGTGCACTTCCTTGACGATCTACTTCAACCGTTAAGCAGCCGAAATCATAGTCTGCTGTGTTTTGTATTGTCGCCATTACAAAACCCGAAGTTGGATCAAAGAAGTGAACAGTAGAATTACTGCCGAGCGCAGCCAAATCACCATTACCTGTATTCACTGCAGTTTGAATTCCTGCGTTTGATACACCTGAGACAGTAACGTTATCAATCGCGCAGCCATACAGCCAACCTGTTCCATCGCTGTAAACAAAAGACAATTGCACAGAAGCATTGCCTATGTATGGAGTCAGGTTAACTGTTTGATTATTCCACGCATTTCCATTCGCTGTAATTGTTACCAAATCCGCAAACGCGCCGCCGTTCAATGCAATTCTGACTTTAGCTGATTCTACATTTCCTTGCCAAGTATTTCCTTCGAAATACGAATCAAAATTCAATGATGCAGAAACATATCCGCTCAAATTGAAAATTGGTGATAACAATGAAACGTTGTTTTGAACGCAATCACACGCATCATCATTTATCCAAGCGAATTGTGTCGCATTTGTTGCCACAACTGTAAATGCATTTGTTGATGCAGCAGATGCGTTACCCACTTGCCAAGGTGTATCACCGGAAGGATTTACTGTTGTAAATGTGCCAAGACCAGATTCAAATGTTTGGCTAAAAACAGTTCCTGTTGATGCTGCATTAGATGGTGCTAAATCATTATCAATAATCGTAATAGTTACCACCTGATTAATTGCTCCAGGTATTGCATTTCCTGCACCTGCATTCAATGTATAACCAAGAATAATGCTCTCAGTTGTTTCTACATAGTCATCATTATAAATATGAAGCGTTACACTTCCTGAAAGTGTAGATCCTCCAAGAACAAACGAATTCGTGATTAGATCATAGTCTTGTCCTTGTGTAGCAGTTCCGCCTGTTACGTTGACTGTAACGGTTGCATTTGCAGAAGGAGCAGAACCTATTGAAATAGGAATAGTGACTACTACATAATCCTCACAACCATTTTGCACGTTTGCGGATTCTTCCGCTGTTGACGACGTGTTTGTTCCAAATTGAACAGATGCGCTGCAAGAAGGAATATTGAATGCTGCGATGCGTGTGCTCCAGTTTGAGCTTGTATTGTACATGCCCGTAAACCACCACGTTTCTCCATCGGTTGGATCGATACCCATTGCATTATAATCACCGTATCTGTTAGAACCATTCGCGGCAGTGCCTGCGATGATTGTTGTTTCCGCTTCTGTCATTGTGCCAAGCGGATCACAATCTCTTCTTCCAGTATAACGAAGAGAAGGATAAACTGTAGAACTAGAAGCATTGTATGCTATACCTATATTTCCACTTGCAGATATGCCAATGGAAGGCATCCATCTGCTTGTATTATCTGGAGAATATGTCCCTTGTTGGTAGATTGCCCAAGTACCTGAAGTGCCTCCTGTACGGCGCAATTCGTACCAGCGTATTCCTGCAACATCGCCGCCGGTAACATCGGCAACGTGGCAACAAACAATACTTTCGTGTGTACCAAAATTGCGGTAGTGAATTCTATTCATCAACACTTCTCGAAGTGGATCGAGATTGACATTTGAACCTGGTTGATCAATACAAGAGAAAGAAGTATAACCACAGAGATCAGTTGAGAAAGCTGCCACGTTCATCGCAGAAATCATAGTAAGCGATGTGTTCGCTGGTGTAGTCCAATTGATATTGAACGACCATAATTCCAAAGCATCAGAAGCTGCGCCTGACCATGCATCATCGCGCATACGCATTACCATTGCAGGTGTTCCTGTTGGTGGCAATGTAGTTCCGTCAAGATTAACAGGTGTTGCAGCTTGGAAACCGATTGTTCCGAAATTGGTCATTGTAAATCGTTGCGCCGTCGCCATCGTTCCGCCTGCAAGCATATTCGTTCGATCCAAAGCATAAACTGCTGCCGAGTTTTCATTCGTGGTAACGATATAGGCATTATTCCAAACAGAATATTTTGGGTAGTCGGGAAAATTTGGGGTATTCACTGTATACGTATACCATGTTCCTAGTGGATCAGCAGTGCTCGAAACGGCGATGCTGAGGGTATTTCCTGAAGCCGTAAATTCACTCATCAACCAACGATTTGCTGGACCATCATAAACAACAATTGGGTCGCCTGCTCCACCGGGTTGACCGAAGAAATTATCGAAATAAGTTTGAGCTAGGACTTGGGTTCCTTGCTTATTCCAAATTTTGAAATAGCTACCCGAAGAACCGTTGATCATTTGGATAACATGGTTTGGTCCTACGTCGATTGAAGGATCGGCTGGATCAACCCCGGTGTTTCCGAGACCAGCGAAATTGTATGCTAGTTCGCGATACCCCATTGAAAGAGGGTAATCGGTTTGAAGCGCTGGATCTATTCCTTGAGGTAGTGCGTTTGGATTCACATTCTCGTTAAGAATCCACTTCTTTTTTGGATGGTAACCAGGTTTTGCCGTTTTGGTTATTTCATTCGGGAAATTCGGGTCTACCACGAAATCACGCAAAGCAACGGTTTCACCGTGATACACCATAGGAATCACATCTGGATTAAGTTGAATTTTTCGGTTATTGTCCTGGGAGAAGGCAATAACTGGCAGGCTCAACGTTATCACAAAAAACGTTAGCCGTGCAATAAGCGGCGAGTAATATTTCATGGCACTAAATTAGTAGTGTCGAAATTATGTTTAAATTTATGACCATGAAACGTTTACACATCTTGTTGTTCTTTATTGGATTCTCAACGAGCGGGTTCGCTCAAAAGGTCTTTTCTGTAGACTACGAGAGCCAAGCAGACGTTAAAATATTTGTCGTGGACTATGAGAGCCAAGCAGATTTGTTGGTTTTCAAAGTAGATTATGAAAGTCAGGCAACCGGAAATGAAGGATTATGGAGTTTTGTGAAGTATGCTTCACAGGCATCCAAGAAGATATACTTTGTGGATTACGAAAGTCAAGCAGATGTAAAAGTCTTCTTCGTTCAATACCAATCACAAGCTGGTTGGAAAAACAAAGAGAAACAGCATTTCTTTTATTAAAAAAAAATGCGCTTCGAAAAGCGCGTTTTTTTTGTTATGAATTGTCTTTGCTTATTTACACTAATCAGTCAAAGGGAATTGCAGGAAGAACTTTACCTCGGTTTTCACCGAAGCCAACGCGTACGCCATTTTTCTCAGC
>JBIIBU010000229.1:0-3673 GCA_044239235.1 Flavobacteriales bacterium | reverse complement strand
AATGTTTGGTAAATGATATCAACCCAAGAGATATCATTATTTCAACAGAGAATCCTAATCTTGATTTGATACCTGCACACATTGACCTTGTGGGTGCTGAGATTGAATTAATCAATATGCCTAACAGGGAATATATGATGCGTGAGGCGCTTCAGCCTTTGAAAGGTGATTATGACTTCATCATTATCGACTGCTCTCCTTCTCTAGGACTTGTAACAGTTAATGCTTTGACAGCATCAGACTCTACAATTGTTCCTGTTCAATGCGAATATTTTGCACTTGAAGGTCTTGGCAAATTGCTCAATACTATCAAGATTGTTCAGCAAAAATTGAATCCTGATTTGACTATTGAAGGAATTCTTTTGACCATGTATGACACTCGTCTTCGTCTGAGCAATCAAGTGGTTGACGAAGTAAGAATGCACTTCCAAGAAATGGTATTTGACACCATTATCAATAGAAATACTACGCTAGGCGAAGCTCCAAGCTTCGGTCAAACAATCATCATGCACGATGCTAGCAGCAAGGGTTCTGTAAACTACCTCAACCTCGCCAGGGAGATACTTCAGAACAATGACATGACAAAAATGAAAGGCGAAGACAAATACATCAACGTAGATAATGGCTAAGAAACAAGCTTTAGGAAGAGGATTAAGTGCCCTATTGGAAAGTGCTCCACTTACAGTTAAAGACAATATTAATTCAAGCAATAATACTCCTACCGCGGTTGTGGTAGATCGTGTGGCTAAAAGTGAAGACCTTATCGGCAACGTCGCTGGTCCAATTTCACTTTTGAAAATTTCTCAAATCGAAGCAAATCCATTTCAACCACGTCAAGAATTTGAACGTGTGGCAATGGAAGAACTTGCACAAAGTATTCGCGAACTTGGACTAATCCAACCGATTACTGTTCGCAAGATATCTGCTCAAAAATATCAAATCATCAGTGGAGAACGTCGTTTCCGTGCGGCTCAAATGGCCGGACTTGACGAAGTTCCTGTATACACACGAACAGCGGATGATCAAAGCATGCTCGAAATGGCTTTGGTTGAAAACATCCAACGTGAAAACCTCAATGCACTAGAAGTTGCTATCAGCTATAAGAGATTGATGGAAGAGTGCAATCTGACTACTGAGAAATTGGCTGAACGTGTTGGTAAAGACCGCACCACTGTGACCAACTACGTGCGTCTGCTCAAACTTCCTCCAGAAATTCAAATCGGTATTATTGAGAAAAAAATCTCAATGGGACACGCTCGCGCATTGATTAATGCTGAGCCGGAGGCCCGCCAGTTGAGAATTTATAAGCAAATTCTTGAAAAAGACCTTAGCGTTCGCCGCGTTGAAGAAATGGTGAAAGAGGATGAAACTCCAAAGCTTTTCAAAAATGAAAAGAACATCATACCGATGGAGTTCCAAAAGATGCAGGCAGACCTACGACTGAAATTCGGAAAAAAAGCCAAATTGCAACGAAACGAGCACGGTCTTGGCAAAATTGAAATACCTTTTGCCACAGATGACGACCTTCAACGTATTGTTGATATGCTCGATCTGTGATTTATCGCGTGAAATTATCTTATTTAAATAGCTCTAAGAAAAGCAGAATCCTTGTGGTTCTGCTCTTTTCTTTATTTACACTTTCGTCATTCTCACAAGACACGTTGATGGTTGATGGTGTAGATTCTACAGCAATTGGTTCTCCAAAAACATTTAGCGAAAAATGGAACATGAAGCCTCATTCACCAATGAAGGCTACTGTTTTTTCCGCTGTGGTTCCTGGATCGGGTCAGATTTATAATGGGAAATGGTGGAAGTCGGCGATTGTTTATGCTGGAATGGGCACTTGCGTTTATTTCATTGTAGACAACAATAAAAATTATCACAACTTTTTGGATGCTTATGTAGCCTCAGTAGACGGCGACATTAACACCACACCTTCTATTGCGGGTTCATCTGCATATTTAAATGATTGGCAAGACCGATACCACCGCTGGCGTGATGTCAGTTACATGGCTCTCTTGGGTGTTTATGTGCTTCAAATTATAGATGCCAACGTTGATGGATATTTGTTTTACTATGACGTAGCGCCAGAAGTGAATCTATCATTCCATCCATACGTGATTCCTTCCGCACAACTAAATGCGGGATTTGGATTGCAATTACGTTTCTAAATTCACTTAATTCGCAACATGAAAATCGCACTAATTGGATATGGTAAAATGGGAAAGGAGATTGAAGAAATCGCCATTTCACGCGGCCATGAAATCGTATTCAAAGCAAGCGAAGCGATTACTTCTTCTACCATCGGTCTTGAAGCAGCGGATGTCGCCATTGAATTTAGTCAACCGCATGCCGCAGCGGACAACATACTTGAGTGTTTTAAGCGAAATGTTCCAGTTGTAGTAGGCACTACAGGTTGGTACGGTAGACTCAACGAAGTAAAAGATGCAAGTCGCGAATTAAACGGTGCCCTTCTCTACTCCACTAATTTTTCTATTGGGGTGAATATCGTTTTTCATATCAATGAAATTCTTGGAAAATTGATGAATGAATTGGATGAATACGATCCATCCATTTTAGAAATTCATCATATACACAAGCTCGATAAACCAAGCGGAACAGCGATTACTATGGCGGAAGGAATTCTTTCAACGGTGTCTCGTAAAAAAGCTTGGATAAATGAGCCAAGCGATGCGACAGAGCATCTTACCATCTTAAGCGAAAGAACTGATGAAGTGCCGGGTACCCATACCATTTCTTACGAATCTTCAGTGGATAAAATTGAATTAACTCATATAGCTAAAAACAGAAAAGGCTTCGCGTTGGGAGCTGTCAAAGGAGCCGAATGGTTGTTCGGTAAGACAGGAACCTACTCCATGCGCGATTTTTTAAAATTCTAGATTATGCGAATACCTGAAATACTTCTTGGACTATTAATCATCACGTATTGTATTACCCTTCCGTCTCTTTTGAAAAGAGCTGGACGTGATCAATCGATGTTAGGCTATATTCCAATAGTTAACTTTTTTCCATTCTTAAAGATGATAAAACGCCCATGGTGGTGGATCTTCCTCATTTTGATTCCAGGAGTTAACTTGATTATGCTTGCGATTATCAATGTGGAATTGGGTATTTCTTTTGGAAAAAGATCAACCAAAGACCAATGGCTATTTGGAGCGTTGCCATGGTTCGCTATTGCTAAACTTACTTTTCAAGAAAAAGAAGCAGGATTTATGGGCGCACGCGATTGGACCAACGTGAAGAAATCGTTTGCGCGCGAATGGGGCGAAGCCATTATTTTCGCAGTAGTAGCAGCGTCTGTTATTCGTAGCTTCTTTTTGGAAGCATTCACCATCCCTACTCCTTCCATGGAGCGCAGCATGCTTGTGGGTGATTATCTCTTTGTAAGTAAAATGAGTTATGGTGCAAAATTGCCACAGACTCCCGTGTCTGTCCCATTCGTGCACAATACGCTTCCAGGATCGATGACCAATAGTTATGTCGATTGGTTCTCCTTGCCTTATTTCAGATTACCTGGTTTCGGAAGTGTGGAGCGTTTTGATCCAGTCGTTTTCAATTTCCCTCACGGTGATACTATTCTTGTTCATTCCTATTATGCTGGTCATGATTACTATGGAATTCTTCGCAACGAAGCACAAGGAATTGCAGCTAG
>JBIIBU010000295.1:0-2851 GCA_044239235.1 Flavobacteriales bacterium | reverse complement strand
AGAATTAAAAGCTAAAATGACTTCTAGTATTGATAGTATTGACTATTATGCCTTGGATTATTATTATGAAAATGAATCTCGTTTCTTAAATGAAGCTCGAATTAATTTCACGGAAAAAAAAGTTTGTCAGTCTTGCGCTGAGAATGGAAAATTAATAAAGGGCGGAGTTAAGATTGATGGACTGCGCGCAAGACCAGTAGACAAAAAGGAAAACTATATTAAGCGCTGTATTGGATTACCTGGAGATAATTTGGAAATCAAAGACCGTCAGGTGTACATCAATGGTTCTGCCGTTGAAAATCCTCAAGGATTGCAATACAATTATGATTTGAAATTTGAACCTACTTATACACCAGAACAAGTTCGTCAGTCTATTCTGAAAATTATTGAGCAATTTGAATTGAATCTAACTGAAGCTGCCGCTGACTTCACGCTGAAGACTGCTACAATGCCTATGACTAGTGAGATTGCTGCTGAGGTTGCTAAGCTTTCTTATGTAGATTCAATCGCTGTATCGAATGCGCCATTATCAGAAAATAATGGTGGCACCTATTTCCCTTCCTCGAATCTTGCGCCATATAAGAGTTGGTCTGTAGATAATTTTGGGCCGGTGCATATTCCTGCAAAGAATGAAACTATCACGTTGACCATTGAGAATCTGCCTTTATACAAGAGAGTAATTGATGTTTACGAGGATAACACACTAGAAGTAAAAGGTGGGAAAATCTTTATCAATGGTGTTGAAACCACTTCTTATACTTTCAAATACAATTACTATTGGATGATGGGAGACAATCGCCACAACTCCGCGGATTCACGCGTGTGGGGATTTGTTCCAGAAAATCACGTAGTGGGTAAAGCTGTATTCACATGGTTCTCTAAAGAAGATCCAAATTACAGAGGAAGCAGTGCTATTCGTTGGAACCGTATGTTCAAATTTGTGGATTAATACATGAAGGTACTTCCTCCTTGTTGCTTTCCTCCTATTTATTGGTTCGGCTTGGCCAACAGTGGTGAAGACTTTGTGATTGATCTCCATGAAACTTATGCGAAGCAAACGTTTCGCAATAGATTTGATATTCTTGCTGCCAATGGAAGAATGACTTTGACAATTCCTGTGGTTGGTCAGAAAGGGGAAAAAACTCCATACAGCGAAATTAAAATTGCCCATGGAAAATGGAAGTATGGTCACATTTCTTCCATTCGGTCTGCCTATGGTCGATCTGCTTACTTTGAACATTACTTTCCAAAGGTTGAAGAACTCTTTCGTTCGGAACCTGAGTTTCTTTTAGATTTTAATAAAAAAGCTTTTGAAATCGTCTCGTCATTTGTGAAGGAAAAAGACAAAATGAGCGATAGCACAGAACCATTTCCATACAATGATGAGAGTGGGAAGTTTTTGGACCATCGTCACGACTTTGAGCCTTCCTTCAACTCACCATCGTTAAAGCCTTATTATCAAGTATTTTCAGACAGACATCCTTTTCAAAACAATCTTTCCTCTTTGGATTTGTTGTTCAATCTTGGACCTAAGGCTGTTGACTATACATTATTGATAAAAAATGGTGAGGTATAGTCTGAGAGTTAGTCATTTCAGATGCACCTTTGCGGTTAGACCATGAAAACAAGAAGAAACGATTTATTCAGATTATTATTGGGGTTGGGAATTTTGATTCTTACCTCTTATATCCTCTCCGTAGTTTTTTTTAAATGGGATTTGACTGAAGAAAAACGTCACACCCTAACACCTGCTACGAAGGAAATGCTTGGAAATCTTGAGGATAAGATTTTCATTCGTTGTTACTTGACAGGAGAATTTCCTGCTAGCTTCAAAAGATTGGAGCAAAGCATCAAAGAGCGATTTGATGAGTTCCGTGATTATAGTGGCGACAACATCGAATATGAATTTATCGATCCGTATTCTTCTGGTGATAAGAAAACAATTTCTGAAACAGAAGAAGCATTGTTTGAAAAGGGTCTTCGATTTACGCGTCTAGCATACGAAGCAGAAGGAGCTCAACAGTTCAAATTGATTTGGCCAGGAGCAATAATCGAATACAAAGGCAAAGAATATCCTGTTCAGTTTTTCAAAAGTGATATGCCAGAACCGAATGATCAAATGATTAATTCGTCGGTAAACAGTTTGGAATACGAGCTTGCGAGTAACATTCGGAAAGCATTGAGAAGTGATAAACCGGCAGTAGCGATTATTCAAGGACACGGCGAATTACTTCCAATTGAAATGGCCGATTTTCTTACTACTCTTGAAGAAAACTATGCCATTGATTTCGTTGAAATAAAAGGTCAAGTCAATGCCTTAAGCGATAAATTGGAGAAGCTTCCAAATCGCACTAACAGATATCAAGCGATTGTAATTGCAAAACCAGACAGTGTCTTTTCTGATCAAGACCGCGTAATCATTGACCAATTTGTAATGAATGGCGGAAAGGTTCTTTGGATGGTCGATCCTGTATTGACAGACTTAGATAGTTTGCGCACTGCTCAACAAACCATGGGAATGAGCAATGAAATGGGATTGTATGAAATGCTGTTTGAATATGGCGCTCGTATCAATCGAAACATTGTAATCGATTACCAAGGTGCCCCTATCGCTTTTGATACGGGTCCAATGGGTAATCAACGTAACATTCAAATGTTCACTTGGTTCTATTCTCCGTTGTGCTTCGCTCCTGCTGATGCGCATCCTGTTGTGGCGAATTTGGATCCAATTAAATTTGATTTCGCAAGTAGTATTGACTCTGTAAATCCTAATCCAGAAGTACACAAAATTCCTGTACTACGCAGTTCTGAATTATCCAAAGCACTTAAGACTCCGGTTCGAATTAATACT
>JBIIBU010000035.1:0-12664 GCA_044239235.1 Flavobacteriales bacterium | reverse complement strand
CTCTCCACCATCACGAAATCCGAGCAATGACTGATTTAGATTGGCAACGAAAGATCGGGTTAAGGTCCCCTCTTTCATATTTAATACACGTCGAAAATCGCTCACCTCGACTTTTGAGAGGTCGAGTTCTTCTCCATCTATCCAAATGTCAATCCCTATCCAGTTGGTGCTATTAAGCACTTTAGCAAAATATTCCGGGTAGCCATTTTTCCACCAACCCACTCGCGTTTTATCGGGATAATAGACACCTGCAACATAAGAGCCTTGCAATGTAGGGCCACTGTATCGTTCTTCGTGATTGGCACGCTGGCCGAATCGACCATTTCCAATACTGAAAATACTTTCAGAACTTCTGTGGTGTTTGGCTTCGAATCCTTCCTCAATAATTAGCCAAGGATCGGTCTTCAGATATTTAATCATAGGGGTATTACTCTAGTACAAAGAAAAGAAAGTGTACAAAATACACCAACTATTTTTTTAGACAATCAAATTTAAGGAGAAGAGAACTCGAATGCACCCGAATGAACACAAGTGGAAACAAATGGAAGCAAATGAACACAAGTGAACACAAATGGAAAAACCAGTGAGACAGTGTGGCGGTGTGGCAGTGGACACAAATGGAAAAACCAGTGAGACAGTGTGGCGGTGTGGCAGTGGACACAAATGCACCCAAATGAACACAAGTGAACACAAATGATTTAAATGCAACTAGTTAATTCAAATATTGAACTGATTACTAAAATCAAATATTTGCATTCCCATTTGGGTTCACTTGGGTGCACTTTTCACATTTGGGTTAACTTGTTTCCACTTGCGTTCATTTGGGTGCACTTTTTTCATTTGAGTTCATTTGTTTCCACTTGTATTCATTTGGGTGCACTTTTCACATTTGGGTTCACTTGTTTCCACTTGTATTCATTTGGGTGCACTTTTCACATTTGGGTTCACTTGTTTCCATTTGGGTTCATTTGTTTCCACTATATCTTTTTGTGAGAAACTTTTAGCATTGAATTGTTGGAACGATAGATGTAGACTATAAAATTGTATTTTACGTTCCGCAAACGGTTAAACCCAAGGAAATCTGATGATCAAGTCTTTACGTCTATCCATTTTATTAGCTTTTGTGCTTCTAAGCGCTAATACGTCAGCTCAACGCATCGAAAAATTTACTCGCGAGCCAGAAAAATTCGTGGATGAATTAACCAATCTATTCAACGACTCCAAAAAGGGAGTTGGAAAGGATTTTATCGAAAATTCATTTACACCCATTTGGATAGAAGTACCGGCGTATACAACACAGCAGCAAGAAGTCATTTACGAAACATTCGACACCTTTCTGAAAAACAAGAACAAAGTGTATCCCGATATGGAAGACTATGTGAATTGTTTGCTTGCATTTCCAAAATCAGGTAAAACAGATTTGGACTTTATCGAATGGCAAGGTGTTCTAGCGAAAATGATGGCAGACAAAAAGATAAGGAAATACGTTCCCGAATTCTTAGAAACTTCTAAAGGTCTATTTACTGATCAAATATTCTATCAAAGCGATGCTGTAAAATGGCAATCAAGCAGTAAAGGATACAAGTTCGTGTTCGACACCTTGCCATGTATTCAATTTCCAGCATTAGATCTTAAATGTTATAGCAAAGGAGATAGTAGCATCATTTATGAAACTAAAGGTGCCTTCTACCCTACACTAGAGCGCTTTATCGGTGAAAACGGAAAAGTAACCTGGCAGCGCGCCGGTTTTGATCCAACAAAAACCTTCGCCAAATTCGATGAGTATAACATTCGTATCAAAGGCGCAACCTATGTTATTGACTCAGTCACATTCTACAATGAGTTTTTCGAAAAGCCACTCATTGGTCAACTAACAGAAAAAATACTTGCGGATAAATCCGCGGAAAATGCAACCTATCCAAAATTCGAGTCCTATTACAAGCGACTTCAAATTCAAAACATCGTAAAAAATGTAGACTTCGACGGTGGTTTCACATTAGCAGGTACAAAGCTTGCAGGCTCTGGAACCGTCGAAGAACCTGCATTAATGACATTTTACAAAGACTCAAAAAAATTCTTAATTGTTAGAAGTTTAGAGTTCGACATTAAACCTGATCGAATTGTTTCAGGACACGCTAGTGTCACATTCTATGTAGACAAAGACAGCATTACACACCCCGACATCAATTTCTCTTTCGATAAGAAAACAAGACAAATGGTATTGCTTCGTTCGGAGGAAGGAATCTCGAAAGCACCATTCCAAAATAGCTACCATAACGTAGATATGTATTTCGAGTCCTTGTATTGGAACATTGATGACCCCCTCATTAAAATGGGTGCATTAGAAGGAAGCTCACAACGCTACGCTGCATTCGAATCCAACACTTATTTCAAGAAAAAAAGATTCGACTCGATGATGGGCTTGAGTTTCTCCCACCCACTAAGCGAAATCAAAGAGTTTATAAAATCAACCGGCCGTGAAGAGTTTTATGCAAAAGACCTTGCGAAATTTCACAATCACAGTGAAGAGCAATGGAATACTGTTCTGATTGATTTGAATAACAAAGGATTCCTCATCTATGATTTGAATTCCCATTGGGTAATAGTGAGGCCAAAGCTTTATTATGCAATTGAGAATAATATTGGAAAGCGAGATTATGATGTAATTCAATTCAGCAGCGAGGTTGAAAAAGGTCACAATGCGCAATTGAGTTTACTTAATTATGACTTGTTGCTAAAAGGAATTACAAACTTTCAGTTAAGTGATTCGCAAAAAGTAACTATCAACCCTAGAGGTGGTGAAGTATTATTAAAGAAGAATAGAAACTTCACTTTCGGCGGTCGCGTTTTCGCCGGTAATTTTGAGTTCTTAGGTAGCCAATATGAGTTTACTTATGATGACTTTAAATTGGAATTGTTGCAAGTTGATAGTTGCCGTATTTATGTAGCGGACGAATCAACAGGAAAAGACATTTATGGCAATTACAACAAAGTGCGATTGAAATCCGTATTGCGCGACATCGCTGGAAATATTAAAGTTGACTCCCCTACAAATAAAGGTGGATTCCACTCTTACGCTTATCCACAATATCCAATCTTTACATGTACGAAAACATCCTATGTTTATTGGGATGATAAAGCAGTTCAAAAAGGAGTTTATAAGAGAGAAAAATTCTATTATCAAGTGCAGCCATTCACGATTGACTCGCTCGATAACTTTACCAAAAAAGATTTGAAATTCAATGGAACGCTAGTCAGTGGAGGGATTTTTCCTGATATTGAAGAGCCGTTGGTATTGATGGAAGATTACTCACTTGGTTTCAAAAAGGGCACTGGAGCTAGCGGATTACCTGCTTATGGTGGTAAAGCAAAAGTTGTTGCTGATTTAAAACTCGATTACTCCGGTTTGAAGGGTGGCGGAGATTTGGAATATCTAACCGCATCTGCTAGTTCAAGTGAGTTCACCTTCCTTCCCGACTCCACTCTTGGGCGAACGAATAAATTCTTCAATAGGGAACAAAGTGCGAAAATTGAGGTGCCCAAGGCGATTTGCGATACAACCGATCTTGCATTCTATCCAACCAAAGACCAACTCGATATTGAGAGTTTAAAAACACCTATTGAATTCTTTGAAAAAGAAGCAACCTTGGATGGCACGATACACTTGAAACCGCAAGGAATGCGAGGTGAGGGCGCTATGAAATTTAGCGGAGCAACTTTGAAGTCTGAAGACTTCTCATATGCTCGAAGAAAAATTCTTGCTGATACATCATCATTCCAATTGGCAGGAATGGAGGAGTCCGGCGGCCTTGCATTTAAAACAGACAACGTAAATTCTAATGTCGACTTCGATAAGCGTCAAGGATTCTTCAAGAGTAATAGCGGGGAAACTAAAATCGAATTCCCGAACAACCAATATGTCTGCTTTATGGATCAGTTTACTTGGTTCATGGACAAGGCCGAAATGGATTTAAGCTCGTCTAGAAAACCTGCGGACGATCTTGTGATTGATACAAGTGAGGAAGCAAAGAAAAGTAATTTCTTCAGCATTGCTGAAGGACAAGACTCACTAAACTTCCTTTCGGCAAAAGCAAAGTATGACTTGAAGAAAAGTATGATCACTTGTCAGAAAATCCAATATATTATAGTAGCTGACTCCAAGATTACTCCAGATAGTGGAAAAGTTGTTATTGAGAAATATGCGAATATGCAGCCATTGACTAGAGCGCAAATTCTATCAAATTATGTTACTCAATACCATAAAATTTTTAATGCTGATTTGAAAATTGAAGGTCGAAATAAATATTATGGAAAGGGCGATATTACTTACACCGATGAAAATAAGCGAGAACAGATAATTCATTTTGAAGATATAAAGGTCGATACAAGTCGACAGACCATTGCATTTGGAGATATCAAGATGGAGCAGCAATTCTTCCTTTCTCCAGCTTACGAGTACTACGGCAAATTTGAAATGGAAGCGAATAATCAATTCCTCACATTTGAAGGTGGGGCGAAGATTTTACACAACTGTGCAACGATGGAGCGCACCTATTTTAAATTCAGATCTGAAATCAATCCAATTGACATCTACATTCCTGTAGACACCGTTTTGCGAGACATGGATTACAGCAAGCTTGGAGTCGGTGTGATGGTAACAGATGACACTCCAATGGACGTCTATCCTACTTTCTTAAGCAATAAGATTGATAAAGATGATAAAGGTTTGATCGAGTCAACAGGATTTATGTATTTTGATAAAGTATCTAGAAGATACCTCATTGGTTCGAAAGAGAAAATCAAACAACCAAATCTTCCTGGAAATCTTGTGGTATTGAATACCGCAGCATGCGAAATTCTTGGCGATGGTGTGATAACATTCAACGTGGATTATGGCATGGTGAAGTTCAAGAACGTGGGAGAAATAAAGTACAATACTGCAAAAGATGAGCTTGCTACACAAGGTGTTTCATTAATCAATTTCCCATTTGAAGATGCCGCTTTGAAACGCATCTATGAGCAAATTGAACAATGGCCTAACCTTACTCCTGTTGACGTTACTAAAACGAAATATGAGAAAGGACTGGTTGAGTTGCTTGGAACTGAAAAATCAGACAAGTTGATTTCTGAACTTAACCTGAGTGGGCAATTGAAAAAAGTTCCAGAGGAGCTTCTAAGCACCCTCTATTTGGCTGATGTAAAATGGTCGTGGAATGCAGTTGATGAGACTTTCAGTAGCGTTGGTCTGCTTGGTATTGCCAGCATGGATAAAAAACAATTGTTCAGGTATGTGAAAGGAAAAATCGAAATTGAAAGAAGAAGAAATGCAGACGTAATGCGCATATACATAGAGCTTGATCAAGGCACATGGTATTTCTTTGAATATAAATTAGGCATCATGAATGTGATTAGTAGTGATAAGGATTTCATTACTATTCTTACAGAAGTAAAAGATGACAAACGTAAATTCGAAGAAAACAATCAGCGCTATACATATCAATTCATTACATCAAAAAAGAAACGAGATGATTTTGTAGCACGATTCCCAGATTTGCAGTAAGTAACCTTTTGAGAAAATTGTCAGTATACTATGTTGAATTAAAACTAACCTGACAATGAATAATTCAATGACTACCGTTCAATTAGAACAAATGACTTCTTTAATAAATACGCTGACTAACATTCAGACGCACATGGCAAGAGCGAAAAAGCTTTAGGCTGTTGGCTATTGGCTGTTAGCTATAAGCTGTAAGCTATTGGCTGTAAGCTATAAGCTGTAATTAGTCTTCAGTCACTAGTCACCGGTCACTAGCCACTAGTCACTAGTCGTCGGTCGTCGGTCGTTAGAAGAGTCTTTGCTCGTCTAGCATCCAGCCTGTGATACTTTCGCGGATGCGGTTGGTGATTAAAACTTCGTGAAGCATTTCACTTTTAAAAATGATTAGCCTTCCTGCTTTTGGAAGCACATCGAAGAAATTATTCCCTTCCGTATAGACGCGTAGTGTGCCCCCATCTTCTTCTGTCCAGTTTTCATTTAGATAGAAGACGAATGAAACGATGCGATGTGAAGTGTGTTTGTGTTTATCACTATGCATCATGTATCGCGTCCCAACAGGGTAACGAGTATAATGACATTCGTAATCTCGAACACCCATATAAAATTCGCGGTTGAGAGAGATGATTATCTCTGACATGAAATCGAGATACTCTTTCGTACCGCCTTGTGCTTCGAGGGGATTAATCCAAAAAATTGAATCCCCTCTTTTTGTTTGGTCAAGTTCGAAACTTCCCTCCTTGCCTATTCCTGCTTTTTTCAAAAGATTTTCATCACACAATCTATTGATCGTATTTCTTATGTCGGCTACTCCGATCTCAGAAATGGCGTCATCGATTATACAATAGCCGTGCTCTTCAAAAAAATCAGGATTCCACATGAGGAAGAATTAATCGATCCAATCAGCGATGAAAACGTTTGTGTCACGCGTGCGACCATTATGACGATTGCTGCACCAAACAAACTTCTTTCCGTCAGGTGAAAACATTGGGAAGGAATCAAACTGATCATCGAAAGTCAATTGCTCCATTCCAGTTCCATCAAGATTCACGATATATAAATTGAATGGGAAACCTCTTTCACTTTTGTAGTTACTACAGAATATAATCTTGTCGCCTTTTGGCGTGAATGTCGGAGCCCAATTCGCTTTGCCAAGATTAGTTACTTGGTGCGCATCTGAGCCATCTGCATTTGCCATCCATATCTCAAGATTTGTAGGCTCAACCATATCTTGGTCTAACAAGTCTTTATACGCTTTCAATTCAGCATCATCTTTTGGTCGTGAAGCTCTCCAAACAATTTTTGTTCCGTCAGCACTGAAACAAGCTCCTCCGTCATATCCAGGAGTGTTGGTGATTTGTTTTACTTCAGTTCCATCAAGATTCATTGTGTACAATTCCAAATCGCCTGTGCGAAGTGATGTGAAGATAATTTTATCTCCTTTTGGACTTACGGTAGCTTCAGCGTCATAACGAGGGCTGTTTGTCAATTGCTTTTTCACATTACCCTTCAAATCAGCAACGAAAATATCGTAAGCATCATATAGACTCCATACATACCGGCGTCCCATGTCTGGCACTGGTGGACATGAATCGTGAACTAAGTGAGTACTTGCATAAAGAATTGACTTGTTATCTGGCATAAACCATGAGCAAGTAGTTCTTCCTTTTCCTGTTGAAATCAATGACAGTTTTGAGCTATCAGGAGTTTCTTTTGTATCCAACAAGAAAATTTGGTCGCAGCCCACATTCCAGTTTGGGTTATCACTTTGGAAGATCAATTTCTTTCCGTCAAAGCTCCAATATGCTTCGGCATTATTTCCGCCGTAAGTCATTTGACGAACATTAGTCAAGTGCTTTTCAGCCTCGTAATGAATAGGCTCATTCGGCAGACTATCCACCATAGCAGTCTTTTGAGAGTTCTTGCATGATGCGAATACTGCTACGCAAGCGATGGTTAAAGAAAGAATACGAAACTTCATAATTAAGGTTTTGCGGGCGCAAATGTAGGATTCCTTGTATTTTAAACATCATAGAATTGTAAATTGCGCCATATTTCAATATCATGAAGCAAAACGCACTCAAGCATCTGACATTCATCTTGCTAGTTACCATAGCAATAGGCTCTCAATCTTTTCTTTGCACAAGGGCCTCAACCGACTATATCGATAAGACAGAAAAATCTCAAAGAATAGCAGCTGAAGTTATTACCACGCTTTCCTCCGATGAATATGAAGGTCGTCAAACAGGCAGTGAATCGGAGCGCAAGGCAGCAGACTGCATCGTTAAGACAATGAAAAAAATTGGCTTAACTGCGAAAGGTGTTGACGGAACGTGGTTTCAAACCTTCACTTTTGTTCCACACCCACCGGTGAAAGTTCATCAAATCGGGGACAGCACTCAATTAGGGATGGGACTCGTGAAAGAAGTTAGCGCCCGCAATGTCATTGGATATATTGATAATGGCGCTGCAACAACCGTTGTAATTGGCGCTCACTACGACCACTTGGGTTGGGGTGATGAGAACTCATTGTCAACAGAAAAGGCAATTCACAATGGCGCTGATGATAATGCAAGTGGCGTTGGTGCAATGCTAGCAGTAGCCTACAAATTGAAAAACTCTGCTTCAAAAAACAACAACTATCTATTCATCGCCTTCAGCGGCGAGGAAAAAGGACTTTATGGAAGTAATTTCTTCTGCAAAAATCCTACGGTAACGAATATGAATTACATGATCAATCTTGATATGGTTGGTCGATTAAATGCAGAGAAATCACTTGCTATTAGCGGTGTTGGAACAGCATCAGATTGGAAGGTAGAGCTTGATTTGGTGAATAACTATGGTTTCAAAAATGTATATTCTGAGAGTGGCGTTGGACCGAGCGATCACACTTCCTTTTACAATACCGGAATTCCTGCTATCCACTTCTTTACTGGTCAACATGGAGACTATCACAAGCCAAGTGATGATGCGGACAAAATTAACTATGAAGGTGTAAACGCCATTTCATCTTATATCTATGATGTTGTAATAGCGCTTAATGATAATGGCAAACTAGGTTTCCAAAAAACGAAAGACGAAAGCACAGCAGCCGCTAGCTTCAAAGTTTCTCTAGGTGTTATTCCTGACTATCTATTCGGTGGTGAGGGAATGCGTATCGATGGAACGCGTGAAGGCAAACCTGCAGCTATTGCCGGCATGAAGCAAGGTGATGTAGTGGTTCAAATCGGTACTTATAAAGTAACCGATATGTACACTTACATGGAAGCGTTGAGCAAATTCGAGAAGGATCAAAAAACAGACATAGTCATTCTTCGCGGAGAAGAAAGACTTACGCTTTCTGTTACTTGGCAGTAATTAGGCAATCAGCGCTGCCAATCCGATACCTATTAGAATAGACAAAAATTTTATCCAGTTGAATCTATGGCCTTCCTCACTTTCAAAGAGGATGGTCGTAGATACATGGAGAAGAATACCTATGAGAACACCTGTTACTTTAGGCGTCAATTCTTCTATGCCAGAGATATTGTTGTCTAATAGAAGGTGATGAACAAAAGCTCCCGCAGGGGCCATTAATCCGAAAATTACAAGCCAAAAGACTGCACGTCCCGCTTTTACTCCACTGTTGATCAACAATGCTGTAAATACTAGGGATTCGGTGATTTTATGTAATGAAATTCCTACTAAGAGAGAAGAACGATGATCGTGACCGGCCTCTAAATGATCGTGTGCATGTCCGTGATCATGAGCATGACCGGCCATTTCGCCACCAAATGGCATTCCTTCAATGAATGCGTGCACCCAGAGTGAAGCCATTACCATAAAAAGGAATTTTGTTCCTGCATTGGCATGAGAATGAGCGTGACCATGTTCGACACCATGAGAAAAGAAATCAAGGACAACTTGCAACATAAACCCGATCAGCACATACCAGCCTGCGTGTTCAATGCCTGAATCAAATAGTTCAGGAAAAAGATGTAACAGCGTCAATCCCAATAGATAAGCTGCGCTAAACGAAAGTAATAATTTAATCTGACTTGAACTTTGCTTTCGATAGATGAAAAACAAAGTGCCCCCAATCATTGCTGCTACAAACAGCACTATCATGTAAAATATCGGTGATTCCATATTAATTTGATGCGATTACAATGATTCGATCAGAATTTGCCTCATCAAAGTCATTTAAAAAATAGTCGCCAAAAGTACGAACGATCTTCAATCCTTGACCGGATATCATTTCGAGTATTTCATTGGCTTTTAGTAATTGTACCTTTTCTTCAAATTCAAATTTCCTTTCCTTCCCTTCGAAAGAGATTGTTTTTATGATTTGACCGTTCTCAATTTTCTTGGAAATATTGAATTCTACCCCTTGAATAGTTTTAGTCTCAAACGGAATAAGTCCTCTTTCCACCTTAGTAGCATTGAAATAGTCCATTACAAAAAGACCATTTTCTTTGAGATGCAATTGTATTCTTCGCAGTACTTTTTTGTTTTCTTCTTGAGATTCGAAGTATCCAAAACTTGTAAAAAGGTTGAAAATCGCCTCGAATTTGACACCTAAATCGAAAGAACGCATATCCTCGGTTAAGAAATGTAGGGTCGCGTTTTCATGCTTTTTTGCATCTGAAATACTATTATTTGAAAGGTCGATTCCAATAACGTTAAAGCCTTTTTCATTCAAATAGACACTGTGTCTGCCCCTACCGCAGGCAAGGTCCAGAACGCGTGAACGGTCGGGTAAATCAATAAAGGCTAGAAGATTATCTATGAATAATGCTGCCTCCTCCTCGCTCCTGTGGCTATACAAAATTTTGTAGTACGGGGAGTCGAACCATGTTCGAAACCACTCAGAGCAATTACTTTCCATTTTATCCCCTTATTTAGTCCGCTAAGATATAAACCTTAATTTTCTTAATACTAATTCGATTTTTTTTTCAATTTTGCACGAAGTCTTACGACCTTAGCAACGCTAATCTTCTCAGTGAATGGAAAATATCATACTTCAACCCACCCCTAAAACTCCTTCAGTTAAACTTGATGCTCAATCGGGCATCGTCGAGATTAAAGGTAGGTCGATCCCTGAAAACTCCTTAGAGTTCTATAAGCCATTGATTGAATGGGTAGAAAAGTATTCTGCAGATTCACAAAGTGAAACCAATGTTCATATTCAGTTAGAATATTTCAATACGAGTTCTAGCAAGTGTCTTCTTGATTTCTTCAAAAGACTAGAGACGATTAATAATAAAGTCGTAATCAATTGGTATTACGAGCAAGACGACGAAGACATGTTGGAA
Organism: Flavobacteriales bacterium; assembly: GCA_044239235.1. Lineage (GTDB taxonomy): Bacteria > Bacteroidota > Bacteroidia > Flavobacteriales_D > Sanyastnellaceae > JAIXWP01. Next base: position 1,816 of record JBIIBU010000035.1, on the reverse strand, counting down.
GCTGGTGAGGACTATGAAGCCATAATCAATGTGCCATTCAAAATGATTGAAGTTGAAGAGATGAAATAATCTCTTACTCCTCTACTTTCTCATTATTTATTCTCATTCTCCCAGATACCTTCTTACTTAGGCGTCCGAACATTTCCATTGTCCTTCTAAAACCATCTACGAACAATACTACAGTGAGCGCGATAGACATTAGCCAGATCACTAGAATATTTGCAGATAGAGTTGTTATTTGTTTCCCTAAAAATGGTTTTGAAGGTGCATAGAAATGCGCGTCAAACAAATTACCATTAGACGGAGTCAAGTAGATCATGTTTTGTTTTTGAACCAACTCGTCATTGTACTCGACAATTTTTTTCAAGTCGTTCTTATTCGTCACAAAATCTTCCAAGCTCTCGTTGAAATGCGCGTCCTGTATAGCAAGGTATGCCTTGCGCTGCTCAGGAGTTGTAGTCAATTCGGCAATCTTCGTCTCACGTTGTTTGTTGGCCGCATTATAAGCTTGAATATAATACTGTTCCAATTCAGAAAGTCTTAGTTCTGCTTCGTTTAACACATCGATATTGATCTGATCCTTTTCAATTTTAGAAATATCAGAGAATTGAAAATTCGGATTTGAAGCCAATTCTTTTTCAAACTCATTATAAATAAGTGTCACATCTGAAACAAACTCTTCGTTTTTAGTTCCCGCCTCTAGCAACTTACGTGTGTTGTTAACCTTCGACATCAATTCTTTCACCCAATAGTCTTTCTTCCATCCGCAGTACTTTCTTGGCTGCTCGTATTCGAAAAACATTTTATTGAATTCATTATTTCTAAATTGATGCACAGCAAGCGCTTCATAGGCCCATCTCGATGTCATCACGTTCCCAATCAATGGCACGCTCGATTGATTTGAAATACCTGGAAAAAGGCGGTCAAATCGCACAATTACCCCGCTGAAAAGCAATTGAGGAATAATCAAAATTGGAATAATGATGTAGATAACCTTCGCACTATTGAAAGAAGCTGAGATATTCAATCCAAGAATATTTGCGAAACAACTGGTGGAGAAAAGAACCATCCAGAATGGTAGCAACATTCCTTTTACTTCTAAAATGCTGTTGCCCACAAGAACGAATGTCAAACTCTGAACCAAGCTAATGAAGAACATGATTCCAATTTTGGAGAACAGATAACTTCCCTTGCTTAAATGCAAATATTTTTCTCTCTTTAAAATCTTTTGATCCTTGATAATTTCCTCTGCGCTAACTGTAAGACCAAGGAACAACGAAACCACAACAGAGATGAATAAATACTGAGGAAAATTGAGGTTTTCTCTCAGAGTATAGTCTTCTACACCTTGTGTTCCTGTAGGATAAAACTTGATGAAAAGCGACAATACAAATGCAAGAACAGGAGCTTCCAAGAAGTTGATAAGCATGTATTGTGTATTCGCTAATTTGCTCAATACATCTCTTTTTACAAAAACTTTAAACTGCTCAATTTTGCTAGGAAGTGCAAAAGTACTGTGCGGTTTCTCGCTAGCTAAATCGCTTCCCGCTAGGTGGTTTCCAATAATCACATTAAAGAAATTGTTCCATTCTTTTGGCGCAATTTTTCGATATTCTGTTTCATTACCATATTCATCAACCACTTTCGCTTCGATGATATTGAATATTTGCTCTGGGTTTACATTACCACAATGTGGGCATTCGCTCTCGGTGAGATTAACCTGATTTACGAGTCGTTTGAAATAGATAATACTCTCTACAGGGTTGCCATAATAAATTGGATATCCGCCTGTATCAAGGATAAACAGTTTATCCAG
>JBIIBU010000041.1:0-11853 GCA_044239235.1 Flavobacteriales bacterium | reverse complement strand
TTTTGAAAATATCACTACTAGGCTGATGAATGACAACATAAATCAATTTCCCTCTTAGAGTCAACTCTTTAAGAAGGTCCATGATATTCTCGGAGTCACGGCTTGAAAGACCGCTTGTCGGCTCATCGACGAAAAGAACTGAAGGTTCACGAATCAATTCGAGAGCGATGTTCAATCGTTTGCGTTGACCACCAGAAATGGTTTTTTCAAGCACAGAACCTACTTTCAAATCCTTGCACTCAAAAAGTCCAATAGACTGCAAAGTATGCAATACAAGTGCCTTTATTTCTTCATGCGATTTATCGCGGAAACTCAATTTTGCATTGTAGTACAAGTTTTGAAAAACAGAAAGTTCTTCAATCAAAAGGTCATCTTGCGCTACATATCCCAACACACCCGAGACCTGATCTTGTTGTCTATGGATATCATATCCATTAAGCGTAACAGATCCAAAGGTTGGTGTATAATTACCGTTGAGAACATTCAACAAAGTTGATTTACCAGAGCCGCTTCCCCCCATGATGCCGACAAGATTTCCACCTTGTTCAGTAATGTTAAATTGGTGAAGTGCTTGTTTTTTAGAACCAGGGAAATAGTAAGAAACATTTTCCGCGCGGTAAACAATACGTGTACCCTCTTCTATTTTCAAGAATTTGTGGAGAACATCGCTGTAGAAAACTGGATTAATTTTATTACCTCGAATGTTTGCACCTTGTCCGAAAACATAGGTTTTTCCGGGGTATATGCTTTGGCTATTTAGGAAAATAGCGTCTTGACCATAGTAACGAACAAAGAAAAGATTCTCTTCTGCTAGTCGAAGAAAAATCAAACGACCTTTCAAACCTTCAACCGATAGAACGCGATCTTGTGAATGATTGTGATCTGTAGATTTTGCAATAAGGAAAGCACTATCCGTAAATTCTGACTCCGCATTTGATTCTGTAAGATTGCGAATCAATCCGAATGTTTCTTTGTCTATGTTAAAGGCATCAGCTACTGTTTGAATAAACTCCCATTCTTGATCACCACTTGCTTTAAAATCAGTAATGAAATCTAAAAGTCGAATGAGTACAAAGTATTTTTCCTTTTGTTGAAGTTCTTCGTTAATGTGATCACAAATGCGGAGCACTTTCACAGAAGCCAGAGAAGTTCGTTTTTCGGATGACTTTCCCTGGTGGAATTTTTCTGCAAATTGCTCATATTCCTCTAGGTACTTATTTACAAGTTCCTTGTTCAATTGCTGACGCAAGAAAACGGCCACAATCTCTTTACCAGAAGCCTTGTTGGATCCGGCAATGATTGCAAAAAGCTGCATTAAGGCACGTAGAATTCCTGCACTCATTTTTTATAGAGCGATTTGAGAGTAATTATGCATGGAGTTCAAACTTATTTTTTAAATCCGATTACAAGCACGGCGCAGCCAGAGCTGAGTCGCGATTGGTCCAGCATAGCTTCAACTTTAACTGTCATGGTATTTTCGATTACGAAATCCCAATAAGGAGCATTGCTGTATTCCGAATTACTAAAAAGCAAATTACCATCCTGATCAAGAATCTTGAAAACAAGATTTCCGTCTGATGATCCGCTGCATGCTGCCATACGATATGTATTACCACCAAACAGAGTGGTTTTAAATTCGGCATTTTCAGTACCAGTTAACAATGCTCTATAAGCTTGTCCATCGCTGATGTAATTATCTGTAATGTGCTTTTCGCATTGACCTGCAAGGCTATCACATTGAGAGAAACCCGCGATACTAAATAATGACACAAGGAGGGTGAAGACAATCTTTTTCATGGGTTCCATTATTGAGTTATGATAGTTCTGATGTTTTCAATTTTCGCTTTAATTTCAGTCAATTGATCGATTGAAACATTCACACTGCTTTTGCTTGTGAAGTAGGTAGTCTTTTCTTTAGTATCCGTGATTGGCTTGGAATACGTATAAGTAGATTCTAATTTCTCATAAAGCTTATTTAATTCGTTTAGCTCCTTCTTCAATGCATCCAATGCTGGGTTGGTAATATTTTGAAGCAATGCGTTTAGGCTTTGACAAGCGTTTTTTTGTTCGCCAATACGCTTCTTTACCTCTGGATTAATTGCAGCCGCATCCATGGCAAGGTGAAGTGATTCAATCCAGCCGCCCAATAGAATGAGGCCTGCAAGATCACTACGCTGACTATTTTTCAAGTATTTATCAGCAGAATGGAAGAATTGAGAACTCAATTTCAATACAGAATCTCTCTGAGAGATATTTGAATTAAGCCGAGAAACTAATTTTCCGTCTATGTGCTCGATAACTTCAATTTCGCCTGCAAGTTTACCCACAGCGTTAAAGTAATCGTTTGCAACTTGGCCTTTTTCAAAATTGGCTACATAGGCCAAATCGGCTCCATATACTCCCAAATTCATGGATTTTTTATACTCATCTAGGTATAATCCTCTTTTATTCAAATCATTAAGCAATTCTGCTTTGAACGGAAGATTGCTCTGTTGAACAAGAATAGCAAGTTGAGTTGGTGATGGAATCGAAATGATTTGACCATCAAGTTTGATTGTTCCTGACGACGAAATACTGTTGCTGTCAAGGGTTGAGACATTGTTACCAGTTGTTGTAGGCTGCTCACATCCAACCTGGATGAGAACAATTGCAGCTAATACAACAACACCTGTAATGAAAGCCGGGCGGAGATTCATAGTGTTGTTTTTAAAAATATTCACTTTGGCGTATACGAGGGTATCTTTAAAAAAGATACGTTCTCAGCAACAAAGAAAAGGTTTTTCAGCCTTCTCCCTATTACATTTGCGCTCAGTTATCAAAGGTGCATAATTAATATGTTTGAAAATTTAACCGAGAAATTCGACAGGGCGTTTAAAGTACTAAAGGGTCAAGGCCAAATTACTGAGATCAACGTCGCTGAAACCCTTAAGGAAGTAAGAAGAGCGTTACTCGACGCTGACGTTAGCTTCAAGACAGCGAAGGACTTTACAGAGAAGGTAAAAGAAACAGCCCTCGGGCAAAACGTGCTTACTTCTTTAAGTCCTAACCAATTGTTAGTAAAAATTACCCATGATGAGTTGAAAAACCTCATGGGTGGAAGTGCTAGTGACATCAACGTGCAGGGGAACCCTGGTATCGTATTGATGAGTGGTCTTCAGGGTAGTGGTAAAACTACTTTCTCTGGAAAATTGGCCAACTACCTTAAAACTAAAAAAGGAAAAAACCCTCTTCTAGTTGCTTGTGATATCTACCGTCCTGCGGCGATTGACCAGCTTCATGTGGTTGGAGACTCTATAGGTGTTCATGTATTCAGCGATAGAGAAAATAAAAACGCTGTAGATATTGCCACAAAAGCCATCGCTTATGCGAAGCAAAATGGATATAACGTAGTAATCGTCGATACTGCCGGTCGCTTGGCTATTGATGAGGAGATGATGACGGAGATTGAAAATGTCAAAAAGGCAATCAATCCAACGGAAACCCTCTTTGTTGTAGATGCGATGACAGGTCAGGATGCTGTAAACACAGCCCGTACCTTCAATGAACGTCTAGATTTCAGCGGTGTTGTACTTACCAAATTAGATGGTGATACCCGCGGTGGTGCTGCTCTTTCTGTTAAATCAGAAGTAAACAAGCCTATCAAATTCGTCGGAACCGGCGAAAAAATGGATGCCCTCGACGTGTTCTACCCAGAACGTATGGCAAGCCGTATCCTTGGCATGGGAGACGTTGTATCCCTTGTTGAAAAAGCACAAGAACAATACGACGAAGAACAAGCAAAGAAGCTCGAAAAGAGAATCAAAAAAGACCAATTCGACTTCAATGACTTTCTTGATCAAATTCAGCAGATCAAGAAAATGGGTAGTGTGAAAGATTTGATGGGCATGTTACCTGGTATGGGTAAAGCATTAAAAGATGTTGAAATTAGCGATGATGCTTTCAAACACATTGAAGCGATAATCCGTTCGATGACTCCAAAAGAACGCACCAATCCTGGTATTTTGGACATGTCGCGCAAAAACAGAATTGCTCGCGGTAGCGGACGCACTCTTGAAGACATTAATAAACTTCTCAAACAGTTTGATCAAACCAAACAAATGATGAAGATGCTGACCAACAAGAGTCAGGTGATGAATATGATGAAGAATATGAAAGGCATGCGCCCTAGATAAAAGTCATGGAAGCATTATTTACTACTGATTTCAATTTCCCAAATCAAACGGCAGTTTATCACGGCAAAGTGCGTGATGTATACTCCATTGGTCAAGATACTTTAGTAATGGTAGCAAGCGATCGCATTTCAGCGTTCGACGTAGTGCTGCCACGCCCTATTCCTTTCAAAGGGCAAGTACTCAATCAAATCGCAGCGCACATGCTCGATTCGACAGCTGACTTAGTTCCTAATTGGAAAACCATTTCACCTGACCCCAACGTTACTATTGGAAAACGCTGCGAACCTTTTAAAGTAGAAATGGTTATTCGCGGTTATCTCACAGGTCACGCTTGGAGAACCTACAAAAGTGGATTAAGAGTTCTCTGTGGTGTAGCGCTTCCAGAAGGATTGAAAGAACATGATCGTCTCCCCTCGCCTATCATTACGCCAACAACGAAAGCTTCTGAGGGACATGACGAGGATATTTCACGAGAAGAAATTCTCGCGCAAGGAATAGTCTCTGAAGCAGATTATCTCGTGATTGAAGACTATACCAGAAAGCTATATCAAAGAGGAACAGAAATCGCTGCGAAGCAAGGACTAATTCTCGTTGATACAAAATACGAATTCGGAAAATTGGAAGATACCATTCTTCTAATGGATGAAATTCACACTCCTGATTCTTCTCGTTATTTCTTTTTAAAAGGCTACCAAGAAAGACAAGACAATGGAGAACAACAAAAGCAATTGAGCAAAGAGTTCGTTCGCGAATGGCTTATTGCAAATGACTTCATGGGAAAAGAAGGACAAACTGTTCCAACAATGACCGATGAGTTCGTTCAATCCGTATCTGATCGTTACATAGAATTGTACGAGCTAGTAACGGGCAAGAAATTCGAAAAACAAGATTACGCTAACGCGCACGCTAGAATCGAGAGCAACGTGCTAGGCTGTGAGCTATAGGTCGTTGGCTGTTGGCTGTTGGCTTTAGGCCGTAGGCTTTATGTATTGAAAATGAAAAAGGGGCGTTCGCCCCTTTTTCATTTAATTTTAGATCCCTTTTATTAGCTTATAGCTTATAGCTTATAGCTTATAGCATATAGCCAACAGCCTACCGCCAACAGCTTACTTGCTTCCCAAAACTGTTATCGTTCCTGTATTCTCATAGACCTTTCCATCGTAACCTACAGCTCTGTAGTGATAGAAATATGTGCCGTCTGTATTCTCGTCGCGAGGTTTCCATGAATCAAAATTATCATCGAAATCATATATCTCATCAATATTCTCTAAGGTCGCTTGTAAACCTCCATATCGGTTATAAATCTGCATATTGAATTCTTTGATCCAGTTTCCAATCACTTTGTATTCATCATTTTTACTATCCGCATTGACAGTTACAACGTTTGGAATTGTAATCGCACTGAAATTATAAATGATCAAATTCTGAGTGGTTGATTCCGTGCAACCATTCAAATTGGCCGTTAATGTTACAGTATAGAAGCCATTATTGTAATATGCAGAGCTTTGAATATCATTGATATCATTTGTCACCACCGTTTCACCATTTCCAAAATCCCATACAAAGTCAGCACCATTGGAATTTCCATCAAAAACAACTGTCAATGGAACCATGCCTTCAGTTGCGGAAGGAGAAATGCTAACGTTGATTTGAGTAACAGTAACTGTAGCTTGATCTGAACCTGAACATCCGTTGGCATCAGTCCCAGAAACTGTATATACAGTTGTTGCAGAAGGACAAGCTGTTGGTGTAGCAGTGTTTGCTCCCGTTAAAGTTCCTGCTGGTGTCCAAGAATAACTTGTCAATCCAGTTGCACTTAGTTCAGCACATTCACCTTCGCATATCGATGCTGGATTAACAGCATTCACAATTGGTAGCGGATTAACAGCAACTTGCACTTGATCAGTATCCTGACATCCGAATTGATCGGTACCAGTTACCGTATAAGTAGTGGTTGTATTGGGTTGAACAGAAGGAGATGCAGATGCAGAGTTGAAACCAGGTGCAGTCCATGCGTAGCTAGTAGCACCTGTTCCTGTAATCGTAGCAGAGGCTCCAGCGCAAATCTCCTGATCATTACCTGCTCCTACATTCGGAAGTGCATGAACAATTACATTCAAGGTTTCTTCTGAGGTGCACAATCCAACAACTGTATATGTAACAGGGAAAGTTCCTACACCACTAATACTTGGATCAAATACTCCAAAGTTTGCATCCGTGATACCAGTACCTGCCCAAGTTCCTCCTACTGTATTGGCAAGGAGAATTTCTGAAGCGCCACCTTGACAGAATGAACCATCTGAAGTAATCGTTATGGATGGAACTGCTTCAACAACAATAGATGTGTTATCCACACCTGAACAAACACCAGTAATAGTATAAGTAACAGTGGCTGTTCCACTTCCTGCTAGAGCAGGATTGAATAAACCTGAAGCGTCTACTCCATCACCTGACCAAACACCTCCACTTGTTGCAGCAATCAATTGGATTGGATCTGCTTGAACACATAATGGAGCAATATCTGTAATACTTGCATCTACTGAGTTGTTTACAGTTATTTCAATTGTCGCGTCACCGATACAACCAGAAGTTACGTCATAGGTAATAGTAAATGTCCCCAATCCAGAAGTAGCCGGATCAAAAGTTCCTACTGCCCCATCTGTGATACCCGCACCTATCCATGTTCCACCAGGCACGTTGGATACTAAATCAATTGGGGAAGCTTCGACGCAAAGCAATCCTGGATCTTCAATTGTAGTGATTGGCGAATCTTCTACGATAATAGTGATATCATCAAAGCCGCTGCAATAGTTGTCGATATTGTAAGTGATAACAAATTCACCTTGTCCGCTCACAGTTGGGTCAAATATACCTTCTGCAGTATCCGTGATACCAGTACCCGACCAAACCCCACCTGTTGTAACAACAGATAGATTTACAGGAGTTGCGCTTCCAAGACAAAGTACTCCAGGATCTGAAATAACTGCATTTGCAGTTGGCCACACAGTTATTTGAATAGTAGAAGAAACTGGACATCCACCAATATTTACAGTGTACGTAATGGTTTTTACTCCAGCTCCTGCAGTTGTTGGATTAAATAGACCAGTTGCTGCATTTGTAATTCCTGTTCCGCTCCATGTTCCACCTGTTGGAGTAGCTGAAAGGTTGAATGCTGCATCAAACAAACAATAGAATGAGTTTACTGGAGTAATTGCAGGAGAAGAAGCTACTTCATAGATTCTAATTTCAGAATCTGAAGCGTTTCCGCCGCAAGCAGCTTTAGGGCCATTACCAGTAATAGTTAATGTAAATGTAGTATTTACCGTCGGACCAGGGTTAACTGTTGGAGTTAATGAGGTTGTTGCACCGGGAATGGTAACAACTGGGGAGGCCGACCATTGGAATCCATTGGTATAAGGAATTGCTGCGCTTGACGTAGCAGGAACTGTGAAAATGGATGCTGCGCCAGCGCTGCAACTATTATCGGTGATAGCCGAGCTATAGCCTGGAGGAGTTGAATAAATAATAGTTAGAGGAGCACCACACAAGTCGACATCTTCGAAAGTCAATGTTGCATCAGTTAGACTTCCTATGTCACCACCAATACAGTCATATACCTGAACTTTCCATCCTGTAGCCGAAGCATTGCAACCATTTAATGGGGCCCAGTTGATTGGTGTATTTGCAGGTCCATATGAACTGTAGAGTCCAGATAGCGTTGCAGGTGCAGGTGCACACACATTCAAATTTCCCGCAGGTTCTGTGGTAAAGCACAAATTGGTCATGTTATCTCCGCTGTTGCAAACAGTTCCTTGACCTATAGCCCCAGGATTTGGTGACAAAAGAATTGTTGGAGCCCCGCATGATGCTGGACCAACAAGATAAAATGCCAAATCGGAAACCCAAGTATGAGTTCCTGTAAAACAAATAGTAATTTCTGTATTTGAATCGATGATCAAATCATCAGGCGGAACATTGTAATATGGCGTAGCAGTTGCGTGTGTAATCTGACCATTCAAGGAAACAGAACCACAACCGTTTGGAATCGGGTTTACGTTAACTGAAGGATTCGTAAGGACTTGAGAAATCCATGCTCTATCACATCCCACAATAGCTCCATTGCTATCAATGATTGATACCCTGTATCCTCCTGGAGGTAAATCAATTATTGTTGAAGTAGCGACATCATTCTCTGTTGAATAAGCAACAAAACTGTTAGATACCGTGCTGTATTGCAACCATACGAAATCATAGGGACCGACTCCCCCATTTGGAGTAGCTACAAGCGTTCCCAATTCTCCTGTGCAAAAGAAATAAATGCTATCGTTGGTAGCGCCATTGGTATATGCAGTCAAAGACTGACCCGACTGTCCAACTGCTGTGATTTGACCTTGGGCAAACATGGTCGCAATCACCGCGATTGTTAAAAGTAAAATCTTTCTCATAGTGGATGATTAAAGATTGTTTTTTGAAAGAAATTCTTCAATGGAAATGGACTTACCATCTGAAAGTTTTACATCTGAAATATTCATCAGCATAAACGCTTTCAGATACAAGCTTTGTTCAAATGAGGTTAGTTTGACAGAAAGTTCAACTTGTTTTCCTTCTTTGGAAAAATCAAGAATACTCTTATTGTCTCCTACCCACTCAGTTATTGCAACTAATTCAGTTGGGGTTAAATCTTGGTCAAGTTCAAATTGAAGCAAGACTTTGGAAGTCTGTTGATTTTTTTCAAACTGTTTGGAAACAGAAATGCTGTGTTGTCCAAATGCCATAACAGGCAAAAGAAACGCAAGGCATAGAACTAGGCGAGAGAGCCCTTTTCTCCACTTCTCAGTAGTCATCATTAAATTTGGTTAAAATTACTTACCTACAAATAAACTAAGGATTTGCTTAATTCCGTCGTATTCTAGCCCATGATGTTAAAAAATCTCCATAAGTTGCCTGTAGAGCTTTTTTAGTAAGGGTTTCGCTAACTTTACAGACCCATTTTTATTTCACTTGCAGAAAACACACAAAAGACATTGAATACCAATAAGATATATACATTTCTAGCCATTTTAGTTTTTCCAGTGCTTTTTTTTAGCTCAACACCATCTAAAGCGCAGAACCTACCTGATTTTCTTCCCGTATTCCCTCAGGATGAAATTACTACGATCAGAATCGTCATGGATCCAGATAGTCTAGCTCTTATAGTTGACAACCTCGACCTATATAGCGACCATGAATATCCGGCTACATTTATTTTCCAAAATTCATCACTTATTGACACCGTGGAGAATGTCGGATTCAGACTTCGAGGCAACACTAGTCGCGAAGCTGCCAAAAAATCCTTCAAAGTCTCTTTCAATACTTTTTCAAATACACAATGGCAGGGTCTGGAGAAATTGAACTTGAATGGTCAACACAACGACCCTTCGCTGATTAGGACAAAATTGTGTTGGGATATGATTCGTGAAGCAGGCTTGCCAGGTGCAAGAACAGCCTATGTTAAACTTTATATCAATGACGAATTCAAAGGTGTTTATCTGAATGTCGAACATTATGATGAAAACTTTGCCGCCGCCTACTTCGATAATCAGGGCGATGGAAATCTATTTAAATGTCTTTATCCTGCTGACTTAGATTTCTTGGGCAGCAATCCCGATCTCTATAAAATGACCCCATTTGGTTCGCGTACATATGACTTAAAAACCAATATGTACGAAGATGATTATACCGATCTAGCTGAATTCATTGCAGAACTTAACAACTCATCGTCAAGTCAATTAATCTGCAATCTGCAGGAGCATTTCAACATTGATGATTACCTCAAATATGCAGCTTTGGAAGTTCTTCAGGGTCATTGGGATGGCTATATTTTTAATAATAACAACTACTATTTATACCACGATCAAAAAACAGATCGAATCAATTGGATAGCCTACGATCTAGATAATACCCTTGGCATAGATTGGTTCGATATGTCATGGGCCAATAGAAATATATACAATTGGGATCAGTCCGGAACGAACCGCCCACTCTATGAAATCCTCATAGAAAATCAACAGCTGCGCAATCAATTCTCACATTACATTAGTCAATACAAGAATCAGTTCTTTGAACCGACTTGGGCTGAAACAAAGGCCATAGCCTATCAAGAAATGCTTATCGATGCAGTAGAATCAGACCTCTACTATAATCTCGATTATGGTTTTTCAATGCAAGATTTTCTTAATGCCTACGACCAAGCCTGGGGAAATCATGTAACAACAAGTATTCAAGAGTATATCGCAACACGAAAATTCAATGCAGAACTGCAATTGGACGATATAACATCCTTCGTTGAAGTACATGACATTTGGGACAATAGTCCTGCGTTATCTAACATTATTATTGGTGCGGAAATAATAGGATCGCCAAGTGAAGTGAATGTGTTATACAGCACAGATGGAATAAGTATTTTAAGTGAACCAATGCTTGCAGATGGCCAGCATTATTCTATTCAAATACCTGTGGTTAACTCCGAAAAGATAACCTATCAAATCGAAGTGTTATTCAATAATAGCGCACAGCTATTTCCTTGCTCTCCAAGAACAGTATGGACAAGCTTTGCTAGCAATGAAATACTCTTAAATGAAGCTATGTCAATCAATATCTCATCGATAACGGATGAAGCCACAGAAAACATTGACTGGATTGAAATATACAACTCGAGTAACTTGCCTCGCAACCTCAAGAGTTATTTTCTGACCGATGATTTCGGAAACTGGAATAAATGGCGACTTCCATCTACAGTAGCAGAACCAAATTCACATAACGTCATGTTGTGCGATAGCGATGAAGAGGATGGTGCATATCACACCAACTTTCAACTCAGTGCAAACGGTGAGGTTATTTATCTAATAAAAATTCAAGAAAACGCTTTCAGAGTAGTAGATGCTATTGAAATACCTGCTCTTCTACCCGACTATTCTTTCGGCAGAGCAACAGACGGAGCATTAAATTGGATAGTTTTCGATGCACCCACTCCTTATGCCTCAAACGGAATTGTAGCTATCGAAGAATTTGAAGAAGAAACATTGGCATTTTACCCTAATCCTGCTTCCGATATAATTAGTTTCTCTGATACCATAGATTTATTAAGTATTACAGACGCTCAAGGCCGAAAGATTAGCGCTGTGTCCAAGGTTTCCCAATTGGATGTTTCTAGCCTTTCAAACGGCTTGTATATGCTTCAACTCAATACGGAAACCTTCAGGCTCTTTATTAGCCGATAAATAAGCTACCTTTGCAGCCGCTTTTTTATTTTGAATCTCAAGTCTCACATACGCCCTCAGATTTTCAAGACCATCGGTAAATGCGCTGCGGAATTGGATGTTGAAGTTTATGCTATCGGTGGTATGGTGCGGGACATTCTGCTCAAAAGACCCAACAAGGATTTTGATTTTGTAACCAACGGCGATGGTATTGCTCTCGCTCAGGCTGTTGCAAACAAACTTGGTGTTAATAGAATCAACGTTTTCAAAAACTTTGGAACAGCACATTTCAAGTTTGCTGATTTCGATCTTGAATTTGTTGGGGCACGCAAAGAATCATACAGTCAAGAATCTCGTAAACCTTACGTTGCGCCAGGTTCACTTACTGACGATCAAAACCGTAGAGATTTTACAATAAATGCCATGGCAATCTCTCTCCAAGA
>JBIIBU010000102.1:0-6615 GCA_044239235.1 Flavobacteriales bacterium | reverse complement strand
GAGGTTGAAGAGGTGTTTGGTTCAAATAAATCACAATTGCAAATCCGGTAAGGAAGAACAATAATGTAACTACAGAAAAATCTTTTGGGTGACGAACCAATTGGAAAAGCAATCCAATTGCACCTAGAATAAGTGGAATAAAGAAGAACTTATTGAATCCACGGTTTTGTTTTTCCATTTCTGGAAGAGCCTGGCGATTTCCTAGTCTAGCCTCATCCACTGCTGTAAATCCTGACAGCCAGTTACCATCCATAAAATCTCCATTTCCTTGCGTATCATCTTGCTTCCCGGCAAAATTCCACATGAAGTATCTCCAGTACATCCAGTTAATTTGATAACTGAAGAAATAACTCAAGTCCTCGCCTTTGCTGGGCATCATATCTTCATACTTCTTGTCAAGAGCACGCATGATAGAATTGAATTCATCGCGCGATTCAGCTTGTCCCAATTGATATTCTAATTGGGCAATATATGTCTCGTCCTTTTTCACTTTTTCACGACCAGCGGTAGTGTTCCAATTCTTGTAATTACTCCAAGTTTTGTACTCATTAATATGACTACCTTGACTAGAATACATACGAGGGAAAATGCCTTGGAATTCTGGACGATAGTTGACCACACTTTCTTTTTTCTCGCCGCTCTCCACGTATTCCTCAACAATTTTCAATTTTTGATCTGGGTGCTCTGCAACATATTTCTCTGCCGCAAAACGCTCACGAGAACTCAAGACGATACGCTCGCTTGTGCGGTCTTCTTTTACACTATATGATTTCACCCAAACATCAGCACCATCAATATATGGATCTGTCTTTACTTCTGGGGTATTGAAATATGGCCCGCTCAATAATGGGCGATCTCCATATTGCTCACGATTCAAATATGAAAGCAAAGAGAAAATGTTTTCTGGATTGTTTTCATCCATCGGCGTATTCGCTTGTGAACGAATAATGATTGTTGCGAATGAAGAATATCCAATCATCGCAACAGTAACACCAAGAATAAGTGTATTGAGAACAACGTAGCCTTTCTTTCTTGAATACATCAATCCAAGTACAATAAGTCCAATCAACAATGCGAAGTAGAATATCACTCCAGAGTTGAATGGCATGCCGAAGCTATTCACAAACATTCTTTCAAAGAAACCAGCAAGTTTAACGGCATAAATAATTACACCTACTTGAATCAAACCAAGCAGAGCAAGTGAAATTGCTCCTGTAATAATTACACCTTTCCAAGTAAATTCATTTCGTTTGAAATAATAAACCAAACAGATTGCTGGAATCGCCAAGAGGTTCAAGAGATGGACACCAATTGAAAGACCCATTAAGTATGCAATCAAGATAATCCAACGCAGTGATCCTGTCTCATCAACAACTGATTCCCATTTGAGGATTGCCCAGAAAACTACAGCTGTGAAAAGTGAAGACATAGCATATACCTCACCTTCTACTGCAGAGAACCAAAATGAATCGCTGAATGTATAGGCCAAACCGCCTACAATTCCACTTCCAAGAACAGCCCACATTTTTCCAGTAGAAAAAGTTCCTGTTAAATCGGCCATCTTCTTTGCAAGGTGTGTAATGGTCCAATGCAGGAACATTATTGTAGCTGCCGAAGAAATTGCAGACAACATATTAATCATGAATGGCACCTTCTCCGGACTCACGAAGGAAGAAAATACGTGCGCAAGCAACATGAAAAATGGCGCCCCTGGAGGGTGGCCAACTTCAAGCTTATAGGCAGATGCGATAAACTCTCCACAATCCCAGAAAGGCATTGATGGTTCAAGAGTAAGGTAATAAACGACTGTAGCTATTACAAACAATAGCCAACCGGTGATAATATTGAGCTTTTGATATGACATACTAAGGTTTTAGTAGAACGGGGCGAAGATAACCCGACTTCCCCTATCCCCGTATGCTCTTTGCCATTCTTATTAACCGGATTTAACCAAAAAAAAGCCCTTTCATGACCGAAAGGGCTTTTTTTATATTATTTTATAGTCTTTTACTTCATAATTTCAAGGCGAGAAGAAGATTTAGAGTCCCCATTTACAAGCACAACGTTGTATAATCCTGTGGACAGATTTTCAACTGAAACTTGAACCAAAGTCCCGCTTATTCTTGAAGAACTTACCAATTGACCTTGTAAATCAAAAATGAGCAATTGAGCATTTTCCAAATTAGTTTTACTAGTTAGGATAATGTTACTAGTTGCTGGATTTGGATAAACTCCAAAAGTCAACTCGCTCAAGTTTGAAACGCCAACCTCGCAATCCTGGTTAACACCAAAACTCAATACTCCCCCATTGGTAACAGGCTGAAGGATATCATTTGCCACCTGCTCGCCGTTTACAGAAACTGTTAGGTTGATATAACCCTGAAGTTCGATATCATTGTTGATTTCAACGCTGTAACAACCGTCTGCCAAGCAGAATGTTGCGTCAATAGAAGTTTGATTGTTGATGATCATTTCATATTCAACCAAAGGAATTTGTTCATTAAGTAAAGCAAATGCCACCACATCCATAAGATCACCAGTGTAATCCGCTTCTACATGAACATTAATTTCGTTTAGCAAACACTCATCGGTCATGCCTTCTACAACAACATCATAACATTGTGTATTTGTGCAGCCAAGTGAGGTTGTAATTGATAGACAAACTGTGTAAGTGCCATTGCTGGTGTAGTATACGTTGCCGGCATTTCCGTCCGAAGTTTGACCATCACCGTAAGACCAAACAAATTCCGCAACACCATTGTATGCAGAAGTGTTGACAAACTCAATATGACCAGGAGTATTTGTATAAACTATTTCAAAATTAGGAGCGCAATACGGTAATACGACATCTACACAATCCCCGTTCAAAGAATAATGATAAGTGCGACCAAGACCATTGCAAGCCTCTTCATAACCTACAATCTCCCAACCACCTCCTGCAAGCACGTTTACTGCTGTCCAATCAATATTGTCTCCTGTGCAAATCGTTAAATCATAGCAACCATTTTCTAAACAAAGCAATTGATCAAAATATGGATCATTTGGAGTGTATTGCGCCATACCTGAAGCGACAGAAGCTCCCGTGGAAAGGTTGATTAAACTATATTCAAAGAAGGAAGCCCCACCCTCGAGCATATAGCTATCTATAGAGAAATTAACGTCATTGCACGTTGTTGATTCTTCTACTACAATTTCTACACAGCCCTGCACAGCATTTGGGCAGAGGTTCGATTCTACAGTTCCGCAAATAGTATAAGTACCAGGAGTTGGATATGTGTGGGTAACGACCCAAGTTGCATTCATGCTCGTATCATCACCGAAAGTCCAATGCATTGGATAAACTTCCGGAGATCCTGTTGCAACGAATTCATAAAAACCAGTTTCCAGTTCGGTCGCTGTAATTTCTATTGCACAGTCTGCTACAGTGCAAAGATCTACTGTCACTGTTTCGCAAATTTCGATTCCTTCAGGACAAACATTACTTGTGAAAAAAGCGCACACTTCATAGACACCCGCCTCAGTGAACGTATGCTCAATGAAGTGACCGCCATTATCGACGATTTGATTACCGAAATACCAACTCACATTTTCACCTTCTTGGAAATTTCCAACTTCAAAAATCCAATTACCACATTCACCTGCGGCATACATTTCTGTTGGGCATGTAGTAGGAATTGGAACATTTTCAATAATTACGTTTGAGCAGTATTCAGAAATACAAGGCTCTACTCCTTCGAGTAAAACACAACCCTGGTCAACGCCATAGCTTGCAACCAGACAAACTTCATACGTTCCGTTTTCATCATAAACGTGCGTTGGATTTGATGCATCAGAGAATGTTCCATCACCGAATGACCAATAATAAGTGACGTTTTGTTCTAGTGGAGTACTTTCATTGTTGAAACTAACTGCTCCATAGTCATTCAAATAATTAGGGAAGTAAAGAGCAGCGCAAGTAGTCGGTGGAAAATCAATGCAAAAAGCGTATTCAAATACTTGTGTTCCGTAAGTTGGAACCCCGGTTGGAAGAACCACTGTTCCATCATATAGGATAAGTCCGTAAAATGTTTCAGGATTGCTCACCCCATTCCCTACAAGACGAAGCTCATAGCATCCTGATTCCAAACATATATCGGTAATCGACTCTTGAATATCGGCGTTGAAGTTTGCTGCCCCATCAAAAAGAACAACATTGTCGGCATTTTTTACAGTCCACTCAACATTCGTTGGTCCACCGAACTGAACATCAGAGAATATTTGAACTTGAAATGGGTTGCACTGGGCTTTGGATTCTAGCCCGAATGCGCTGAAAATCAACAAAACCGCGAGAGAATAAAGTAATTTCATACTGTTTGGTTATGAGCGGGAATAATAGACTCAAGACTATTTTGAGACCTAAATGGTTGCATTCTAAAATTATACAAATCTTGGATCCACTGGCATAACGTATCCGCACTTTTTACATGTGCGCATCTCTTCGCTGCCGTAAAATTCCTTAAAACGAGGAATAAAATCCTTTTCGATATTTTCTAGAACGAAACGCGAGTCGTGCAGTTTGTTATTGCATTTATCGCAAAACCACATAAGACCATCATTCATATTGCGATCTGCGCGCTTTACTTCGATTACTAGTCCAACTGTATTCTCTCCTCTTTGAGGCTGGTGAGGCACATTTGCTGGGAGCAAAAACATTTCTCCCTGCTTGATTGGAATATCCACCGCGTTGCCATCCTCTTGAATTCGGACATTGATATCACCCTCTATTTGATAGAAGAGCTCTTCTGTTTCATTGTAGTGATAATCGTTGCGGGCATTCGGACCACCTACGATCATTACGATATAGTCTCCGGCCTCGGTATACAGATTTTTATTTCCTACTGGAGGTTTGAGTAGATCTCTATTTTCTTCAATCCACTTTGTTAAGTTGAAAGGTCTTCTAATCGCCATTGGTATTATTTTTCTACGGTGTGAAAGTAATACCAATGACGATAACTAGTACCAATGATTCTAATCATTTTCCCCAACGATCTTTAACCTCGCTAAGAGCAAATAAGACTTCTGGATTATTTTCGAAAGCTGTACCGACTACTACAAGGTCTGCACCTGCCTCATATGCAGCTTGTAACTGACTTTCTGTGCGAATACCCCCACCGACAATAATTGGAATTTCAACTGCAGCGCGAACAGCCTCAATCATCCTTGGGCTTACCGGTTTTTCAGCACCACTTCCACCATCCAAATAGATACAACGCATGCCTAGCATTTCAGCAGCTAAAGCTGTAGCTACCGCAATCTCCGGTTTATTATTAGGCAATGGAAATGTATTACTCATATAGGAAGCAGTTGTCTGCTTTCCACAATCAACAATCATATAGCCTGTTGAAATAATTTCAATACCCGACTTTTTCAAAATTGGTGCGGCTTGAACATGCTGACCTATTAATAAGTCAGCATTTCTTCCAGACACTAGAGATAAAAATAACATCGCATCAACCTCTGTGCTTATTTGACTTGGACTGCCTGGAAATAACAAAACAGGCAAACTGCATTTATCTTTTATTTCTTTCAACGTTTGATGAAAATGATTTTCCATAATTAAACTTCCGCCAACACAAACGATGTCTGCACCTGAGTGCTTAATAAGATTAATAACATGATTCACGTGAGCGGCGTCGGTGATTTTATCTGGATCAATCAAAACAGCCAACGATTTTTTCTGCTCCGTACGAAGCGACTCGAGATGAGAAAGGATACGATTCATTATTCAAAGTTATATAAGATCAAGGCAATTTCGGGACTCCTAAATTGCTAGTTTTAAAAGTAAATCGTATTCCTACAACGCAAAATCAAAAACTCGTATTTATAAACATTGCATCGTTCACTCTTTTCAATAATCATGGTTTCTTAATCAAGAAAATGATACTTTCTTAGACCATTCATATCTCCGTACGTTCACTAGACGTTAGCGCACTGAGACTCAATGCAAAAATCATCAGAAGACCCATGGAAAATTCATTGCGATTCGATCTTCCAAAAGAAAATTCATCAATCATAAAAGTGATTGGTGTTGGTGGTGGCGGTTCAAATGCCGTTAACTACATGTACGAACAAGGTATCACAGGTGTTGACTTCTTGGTATGCAATACCGATGCTCAATCTCTCGATAAAAGCCCTGTTCCAATCAAAGTACAACTCGGCTCAACGTTGACTGAAGGTCGCGGTGCTGGATCTATTCCAGAAGTTGGTCGTAACGCAGCTATCGAAAGCCTCGAAGAAGTGAGAGCGCTTCTTTCTGAAAATACAAACATGGTATTCGTTACCGCTGGTATGGGCGGTGGCACTGGTACTGGAGCTGCTCCTGTCATCGCTAAAATGGCGAAAGAAATGGGCATCCTCACAGTTGGTATCGTTACTATTCCTTTCGTATTCGAAGGCCGCAAACGTTCTGTTCAAGCTGATTTCGGTTTGAAAGAAATGCGCGAAGCTGTAGATACTCTTCTAGTAATTCGCAATGATAAATTAAGAGAACTATACGGCAACTTGACATTGAAACAAGCTTTCAGTCATGCTGATGAAGTGCTTTGCACTGCCGCAAAAGGTATCGCCGAAGTTATC
>JBIIBU010000101.1:0-6647 GCA_044239235.1 Flavobacteriales bacterium | reverse complement strand
AGGCGATTACTTTTCCCTTGTACATTTCCAAACCGCGCGCTACGTGAGGGCCGTGGCCAAAAACAACATCTGCTCCCGCGTCAATAACTGCGTGCGAGAATGCGTAAACATCGCCTCTATTTTCATCGTAATAAAACTCTTCTTTTCTAGGCACTCTTCTATGATTTTCTCCTTCGGCTCCGCCATGAAATGATACAATAACGATATCTACTTGCGACTGAAGCTCCTTCACCAATATTTGGGCAGAATCAAGGTTGTGTATGTTCAATGTGCCATTGTTAGGTGAAAAGGCAATTAGTCCGTATTTCAAACCGTCTTTTTCAATTATTGAGGTTGGGCAATCTTTAAGTCCAGCATATCCCATACCCGCAGAGCGAAGCGTTTTCATGCTTGACTCTCGCCCAATTTGTCCAAAATCACCGCTGTGGTTATTTGCTAGGCTAACAACATCAAACCCCGCATCCTTCAAAAGCTGAGCATATGCTGTTGGTTGACGAAATGCATAACACAGCGCTGGTTCGTTGCACTTTTTCTCAGTTCCGCCTTCATCCAAAAAAGTACCTTCACAATTTCCAAAGGCAATGTCTGCTCGTCGAATTGGATCAATTGCCGGGCTTAAAAGAGATTTTCCGTTATTAGGTGGTAGATAACTTTCATTTGGAAAATTTGTCCCGAGCATAATATCACCGACACCAATAATGGTAATCGTATTATCAATTTTTGCTTTGGCTGAGGGAATAATTACCCAATCGATTTGACCTTTTTTGCTATTTATTTTTTGATAATTACCCCATACGCATAGGCTCGCAGACAGCGCAATACAAATAAATGCTCCTCTCCAAAAGGTGACAAATAATGCGTGAATAATAGTAAGTGATGAGACGTGTTTTAGCACCTCAAAGAATTGTATTATAGGTAATAGCGATACGAATGTATGACAAAAAAAGCCCCCCAATTTCTCGGAGGGCTTTTTCTTTAAAACTTTGTTCTATCACTTCAAACTCAAATCGGATTGGCCGATAAGATAATTGCTCTCATACACATAAATTTTATAGTTGCCTTTCTTCAATTCGCCTTGTGCGGTGTAATAAACACACACGTCTGTATCTTCGTTTTGATAGTCAATTGGACGAACAACACTTGTTGCTTCTGACTGACCGTTTACCGTGATTGTAGCAGCGTCTTTGCCAGGGAGAACCTTTCCGTCTGGGCCAACTATTCTAAGTACGATATTTTTCGAACCTGATTTTGCGATGTTGTTTTTTCTAACGGTAAAGCATGTTTTAATCATTTCCGATTTATTTGCTCTATCCGTGTCCACTTGTTTGCCGCTGCTTTTCAAGTTGATTCCAGTATTGGCAAATTCACCGGTCGTCAATACAGCACCTTTGCTCAAAATTTCATTTTTCGAATTAAGGTCTGTTTCTAGTTCCTTACCTCTGCTTTCCGCATTATTTGCACGCATTGCTTCTGCTTCCTTCTCTGCATAGAGTCTTTCATTTGCTTGTTGTAATGAGTCAATTTGATGAATATAACCCTTCATAATGGTGCGAAGAGTTTCTGTTTCCGCCCTCAGCTTAGATATATCATAGTCTTTACTCTTCGCTTTTTTGATAAGGCTTTCTAGTTGAGATTGTTGTTCAGCAATTTTTGCTGCCATCTCTGCATTATCGGTTTGAAGGGTGTCATATCCCATTTTTATTTGTTCCAATTCAACAGCAAGCACATCACGTTCGTCCATGATGGTATTCTTTTCTCTGTCGATATAAACGATTTTTTCATTTGCGTTTTTGATTTGGAAACCCAAATAAACGCAGAGCACTGTCAATACAGCGATGATTCCGATATAAACCTTATTACTCATGGTGGTTATTTTTTAATTATTCCTTGCTATACGAAAGTAGACCTTTCGATACATTGCTGAACGATGCAAGTTACAAATTATTAAAAGAGCGTTGTGATTAGAGCGCGTATGAGAAAATTGCAGCGCTGAGTGTCGGAATTTTAATGACGAAGTAGCGAAAATGAGAAAAGATGCTATATTTGCAAACTCTATTTGAGAATGGTCCTGTGGCCGAGCGGCTAGGCTCAGCTCTGCAAAAGCTGCTACTCCGGTTCGAATCCGGACGGGACCTCAACTAAAAGGCTTCATTACTGAAGCCTTTTTTTATTATTTTTCTTCTACTTTCTTTCTTGTTTTAAAAGGAATGTATCCCCCAAGTCCCCAGCTTCTTTCTACAAACTGAATTTTTTGATCAGCCCTTCCATTTTTATCTGAAGTCAATGTTCCGGTGTTCGGGTTTCTTTGAAGAATAATGCCTGGAAGATCTGTCCATCCAACTTGTGCGTTTACCTGCACAAAAAACCATTTCTTAAACTCAAATCGAGCGCCACCACTCAGGGAAAATCCATATCCCGCCGGATAAAGATTATTGAGCCAACGCTGTCCTAAAAACGTCCAATCAGTCCACGGCATAATAACACCTGCACTTGCGGCACCGTTCATTACAAAATGATGCTGTCCGTTTTTACTTGTCCAAATAGGCGCGCGCTGCTCTATTGATGCTCTTAAAAAATTGAAGCCATTGCTGTGATGAAAATCCATAAACTTCGGCGTGTACAAGATGTATTCGTTATCAAAGTCTCCGGTATATTCGCTTAACTCGCTGTAGCTTTCATCGATATAGCCGTCTATTCGCATCAATTGTGTTTGAATGATGTGATATTTCATGTGATCCGCTCCAAAAGAAACAGCAGTGTTCTTTCCGATATAATACCCAATGCGTAAGTTGAATTGTGGAATCGACAGTTTTGCAGGACTAAAATATGTTTTCCATAAAAACGTCTCAGGCATGTCCTCTGCGTCCACGTCTTTCAGGGTAAAATCAAAACCTGAGCCTTTGAAATGAATGTCACTTTCTGCATAATATGCACGGTTATATCCCCAATACACATAGAGCTGGCCTTTTCGCGAATCTGAATTCGTATTGCTTAGTGGTTGAATCTCTTGTCCAAACAGAATGTTAGGAATGAATAAGAATAAAAAATATGCTATTCGCATTGTGAAGTTATTTGCCGCAAAAGTAATGCGCAATGGAAGACAAATCATTGAATAGAGCAAAAGGTATCGTTGGTGAAAATGAAGCCGATGTATTTCTTCAATCGAAGGGATTCAAAATCATCGAGAAGAATTGGTCAATGGGAAAATTAGAGGTTGATCTTATTGGCACTATTGGGAAGTATATTGTGTTTGTTGAAGTAAAAAAAAGACACAGTAAGGCGTTTCGTGAGCCTTGGGAGGCGGTAAATAGAAAAAAACAACGCAATATCATTTTAGCAGCAAACATCTACTTAAAAAAATCACATTCGGATTTGGAGCCTCGATTTGATATTGTTTCGATTGTTCAAGATGGTCAGAAAATAGAGATTGAGCACATCGAACAGGCGTTTTGGCCAATGGCTTAAAAAAGGCTGTACCTTTGCATCAGCATTAATATTCAACTATGGCTTCATCGAGCAAACCAAATCCGCGGTCAAAGAACCAAAAATCACGTAAAGCGCCACTTGTAAAAGAGGATTCAAAACTCAATAAGCCTTTTGTTCCGAGGAAATCTTATATTTCAAAAACAGAGGCGAGTGGCTTAATGCGATTAAATCGCTTTCTTTCCAATGCTGGTATTGCATCTCGACGTGAGGCTGATAAACTTATTGAGCTCGGCCTTGTGTCAGTGAACGGAAAAGTGGTAACAGAGCTTGGTATCAAGGTAGATCCTCGAGTTGACGTAGTGAAGTACGACGATAGAAACCTTCGTCCTGAGCCAATGCGTTATATTTTGCTCAATAAACCAAAAGACTTTTTGACAACTACTGACGATCCTCAGGAAAGAAAAACCGTAATGTTTTTAATACAAAACGCTTGCAAAGAGCGTGTGTATCCTGTTGGACAGCTTGATAGAAATACTTCTGGGCTTTTGCTTTTCACCAATGATGGTGAAATGGCTAAACGCCTTACTCGTCCTAAGCATGGTTTCCCAAAACTTTATCATGTTGAATTACTTGAAAAAGTTACCGGTGCCGAGCTTTCAAAAATGCGCGATGGAATAAAGCTTGACGATGGTTTTGTAAAGGTTGATGAGGTTGACTTTGTTGGTGATGGAAAAGATCAGCGTCAAGTTGGTGTGCGCATCACATCTGCCAAAAGCCGCGTAGTTAGAAGCCTTTTTGAACACCTTGGGCATAAAATCAAAAAATTAGATCGCGTTATGTATGCGAGTCTAACTAAAAAAGATTTGCCTCGTGGTCACTACCGCAATTTGACTGAGACGGAGATTAGTTTCTTGAAGATGATACGATAATTCACATTCGTGGATCAGATTATAGAAAGACCCGCCATTCAATTATCGGAAGACTGGATGATTCTAGTTTTCCTTTTTGTGTTGGTGTCAATCGCATATACGAAAGCGTTTTTTCCTTCCCGCTTAAGTCGCACGTGGCGTGGATATTTCAATGTAAGAAATATGCGTCAATCTATGCGTGAGGAGTCGAACACTCCAAAGGAATATGTTTTGTTTCATCTTTCCTTTTTTCTTTTAATTTCACTTGTTCTTTATAGCGCGCTCAAATCATGGAGTATAGCGCCGTTTGGAATCTCTGGCATTCTCCTTTACTCCATTTTTTTGGCTGGTGTAATGATTATTTACGCCGTCAAATCCATTGGAATTTATTTTGTCATGTTTCTAGCAAATGGAGAATTTTCGCTTCACGAATACCTTTATTCTACCTTTTTGGGCAATCGATTTTTGTCCTTTTTGCTCCTTCCTCTATCTATTGTGCTCGTTTATTCACCTATTTCATGGGTTCCCTATCTGCTTACAAGTGCCGCGGGAGTAGTGGTTTTGAGTTATTTATATAGAATTATCAAAGCTTTAATAAATGCTTTTCTTTCAGGAGTAGGTGCGTTCTATATCTTTTTTTACATTTGCACCCTCGAATTTTTACCTATTCTCATAGCAATTAAGTTGTTAATGCCTAATGCGAATAACTGAGAAAAAAGTAGAACAAGAGAAAACCCTTAGCGGAGACCTAGAACATGGCCGACAAAGTCAAAACGATTTTAATTACTCAGCAGGACCCTGGATCTGAAAAGAACCCGTATACTGATCTTGCTAAAAAGCACAAGCTTAAGATTGACTACAGGCCCTTCATTCACGTGGCAGAAGTGGAGTCATTGGAATTCCGTCAGCAACGTGTTGATGTGCTTGAGCACACCGCGGTTATTTTCACTAGTCGCAATGCTGTTGATCATTATTTCCGTCTTTGCAAAGAGATGAGACTTACTGTGCCTGAGACTATGAAATATTTCTGTATGTCGGAAGCTATTGCTTACTACTTACAGAAGTATATTCAATTCAGAAAAAGAAAGATATTCTTCGGACATAGCACCTTTGCTGAATTGATGGAATCTATCAAAAAGCACAAAACAGAAAGGTTTTTGCTTCCTTGCTCCGATATCTTGAAGCCAAGCATTCCTGAGTCTCTAGAGAAGGATAAAATCAATTTTTCTAAAGCAATTATGTACCGCACTGTATGCAGTGATCTCAGTGATCTTGCTGATGTGAAATACGATATGCTTGTGTTTTTCTCTCCTTCGGATATTGAATCTTTATTCAAGAATTTCCCGGATTTCAAACAGAATAATACACGAATTGCTGTCTTTGGAACTACAACTGCAAAAGCTGTTGAAGACGCCAAATTGCGCATAGACGTTATGGCTCCTAATCCTAAAGCTCCTTCTATGAGCATGGCTATAGAGTTGTACATTCAAGAGAATAAATAAATCAGAATATTCTGATGTTATGCGGCCGTTAACCAACGGCCGTTTTTTTTTGCCCTAGGTTTTTCTTTGCGGGTATTATGGAGAAAAACGAAACTGAAATTCTACATACTCTTGCGCTGACTTATGTTGAGGGTGTTGGTCCATCGAAAGCGAAGAATCTCATTGCTTTTTGTGGAAGCGCGGAGGCCATTTTCAAAGAAAAGAAAGCGGCTCTCTTAAAGATTCCAGACATTGGACCGGTTACCGCTGCGTCTCTTCGTTCCGATTTTTCGCTAGATAGAGCTAAGGCGGAACTAGAATTTGCTCATCGCTATGATGTCCGCATTGTGCTATTTCATTCACGTGAATATCCTGAGCGCTTGAAGATGTGCGACGACAGTCCTATTTTGCTTTTTAGCAAGGGAAATTTCGATTTAAATCCAAAGTTCTCTCTCAGTGTTGTGGGCACTCGTTCGGCCACTTCATACGGCAAGCAAATGTGTCAAGAGCTGCTTTCTGGAT
Organism: Flavobacteriales bacterium; assembly: GCA_044239235.1. GTDB lineage: Bacteria > Bacteroidota > Bacteroidia > Flavobacteriales_D > Sanyastnellaceae > JAIXWP01. The sequence goes on along the minus strand of JBIIBU010000101.1, from coordinate 310 downwards.
TGAGCCACTTAAAGCCACTCGTGGTAAGTGGTCTTGCATACGGCATCGATATATGTGCTCACAGAGCAGCGCTTCAATACAAATTACCAACAGTCGCTTGCCTTGCGCACGGTCTTGATAGAATTTATCCGCCGCTTCACACTACAGCAGCCAAAGAGATGCTGCATAATGGAGGTCTGCTTACGGAGTTTCCTTCAGGTACTAACCCTGATAGGGAGTTGTTTCCTTCTCGAAACCGCATCATTGCAGGACTTTCAGACTGCACTGTGGTGGTAGAAACAGACAAGTCCGGCGGTAGTATCATCACAGC